>CAXNGR010000267.1:0-6092 GCA_964201265.1 Verrucomicrobiaceae bacterium | reverse complement strand
GTCGGTTGGTTTTTGAGGGGCGGATACATACCGAGCCTGTCCGGGCTTTCAAACACGGATCAAAACGCGTCGCAAATGACGCTTGGCGCATGACAATTTCTGTCATGCGGCGATTTCCCCTCAAACCAGCCCGAAGAGCTTCTTCAAGGCTGCCTCGTCTGCCGTTGTGGCAAGAATGAACGCCTGCTCACCGTGGCTCCAGGAGGCATAGCTCCAGTTTTTCGCGGATTTGAAGCATGGCGTGTCCTTCGCAGGGCAATCGCACAGGTTCTGGCTGCTCATGACCACGAGGTGTGCCTCTTTGCCTGACTCCAACTCAAAGCAGATGATGGTTGCTGCGCGCCCATCCACCCGGATGCGTTTGCAGCCGTAGGTTGGCAGTCCGGCTAGTTTGGCAGGCACGGTTTCAGGGCAGGGGCAGCCGGTGGCGTTGAGCAGCTTTTTCACCGCCTCCAGTGTGGCGGCGTGTTCATCGAGCTTCATCACCCCATATTCGACCTTGGCGACAGCGGCGAGAGATTCGGACTCCCAGGCTGCCATGGCAGAGTTTCCTGGCCAGAACAGGGTCCAGCCAAAGGCTAGACAGGCTGCCGCGGCGATGAGCGTGGGCGTCAGCCAGCGCGTGCTCTTTTTCGGGCGGGAATAAGCGGCGTTGAGGATGCTTTCGCGCAATCCAGGTGCCACAGGTAGTTTTTGGAACGCAGCGGCGACGCTCTCATCGAAAGCGGTACGCTGTTCCAGCCACGCGGCGAGCTTTGGATCACTTTCCACCTGCGCACGCGCCTCTGGCGACGCGTCCTGGGGGCGGAGCGTGGTGGCGTCGAGTTCGAGTCTGGCTTCTTCGCGGTTCACGAGGTGAATGGGGCAGGGATGATGTTGGCGGCGGCGGATTCTTCGAGACGGAGCAGGATGGAGCGCAGGCGGTCTTTGGCGCGTGAGAGGCGAGACATCACCGTGCCGATCGGCAGGCCCAAAGTCTCGGCGATGTCGCGATAGGACAGCTCCTTGAGGTAAAACAGCACCAGCGGAGCACGGTAATTGGGATCGAGCTGCTCCAGGGCGATTTGCAGGGTGGCGCTGTCCACGCGCGGATTTTCGCCTTCATCGTGAGGCTGGCTCGCGCCATGCAGATCCGGCTCAAACTCGACCTGCTCGTGTTTTTTCTCCCGGCGGGCGATGCTGAGCCATTCGCGATAGATCGTGGTGAAGAGCCAGGTCTTCACTTTTGCGGCATCCCGCAATGTGTGGCCCTTCCGCGCCCATTGCAGAAAAGTCTGCTGCACAAGATCCTGCGCCGTCGCATCGCTTCGGCACATGCTCAGAGCGAAGCGGTGGAGTCCCTGGTAGTGGGAATCCACGATCTGCTCGAAGCTGGGCGGGGAGTCGTTCACGCGGCGTGCTATCGGGCGGTACAAGGGCAGTTCAATGCCGAAATTGAGGGTGAGTTCCATGAGGGCATACGGGCCATTTCAACATGGGAGTGGCGGTTGGCGCGATTATTCCCGCGCAGTAGAAAGAATGCACAGGAGCGCCACTGAGGTGGCGGAACTTCCAATCAGAGCGACTCCGCGTCTCCAGAGCCTTGTGCAAGGGCTTCCACTCCAGAGGGCGAACTTGACCGAGCGAATCATGAAGCTTGTAAAGCGGTCGATGTCTGGGAGCGGCCCTTCAAAGCAAAACGTGCCCAGATGAAAGGGGGCGCGCGGCCCCGTCCAATGCCGCGTGCGAGTTCGTTCCCAAGTGGTCACTTACAGGCGGAATCACGCCGCAGTTTGGCATGATAAACCTAAAATTGCGCCAAAAAGCCATTGAATCGCGCCATTATCGCGCCAGAATTGGGCTAATCATGAACGAGAAATTGAATCGTGCCATTTCCAATGCTCCCAACGGCATTGGCATTGACGCTTTGCTCAAACAATTCGGCGAGGAAGCCTCCCGCCGCACCTTGCTGCGTCGGCTTGATGCCATGGTGAGCCTTGGCGAGGTCGAACGCATCGGCAAAGCGCGGGCGACGAAGTATCGTGCCATCTCGAAGACGCCGACCTCTTGGCCGCACCGCGAGAGTCGCTACGAAATGCCGGTGCGCGAAACCATGATCGTGCGCGAGGATGCCCCGGTTGCCGAACCGACAGACGAGGATGCTGCCCTGCGTGAATTGCGCGATGTGTTCCGTGAGCACTACTCGCTGCGCAAACCCGTGGGCTATCGCCGTGAGTTTCTCGACGCGTATGTGCCGAACGAGACGCCCTATTTGCCAGCCAGCCTGTGCGAGTACTTGCGCGCCAAAGGGCAGTCTGAGCAGATGGCGGAGCTCCCGCCGGGCACTTACGCGCGGCATGTGCTCGATCGCCTTATCATCGACCTGACTTGGAATTCCAGCCGCCTCGAAGGCAGCACCTACTCCCTGCTGGAGACAGACTTCCTGCTCCAGCAAGGGCGCAGCGACGATCCCCTGCGCCACAAGGAGGCGCGGATGATCCTCAACCACAAGGCGGCCATCGAGTTCCTGGTGGATTCGCCAGATGCCCTGGGCTTCAACCGCTACACTTTTCTGAACCTGCACTCGGTTCTCACCGAGAGCTTGCTGAAAAACTGGAAGGCGGAAGGAGCTCTGCGAACCTGCCCGGTGGGCATCGGTGGGAGTGTGTTTCACCCGACGAGCAACCCCGCTGTGATCGAAGAATGTTTTGACCTGATTCTGCAAAAAGCTGCTGCCATTCGTGACCCGCTGGAATGCTGCTTTTTCCTCATGGTGCAGATGCCGTATCTGCAACCTTTTGAGGACGGCAACAAGCGCACCTCGCGACTGGCGGCGAACATTCCGCTAATCCGCGCGAATATGTCGCCGCTGTCGTTTGTGGGAGTCCCGGTGCGAGACTACACCACTGGCATTCTTGGGGTTTACGAGCTGAACCGCATCGAACTGCTGCGGGAGGTCTTTGTGCATGCGTACGAGCAGTCCGCGTCCCGGTACGCGGCCATTCGTGATGAATTGGGCGAGCCGGAGCCGATCTTGCTGCGTTACCGTAGCGAGATCGCGGACTTCATTCGTGATGTGGTGGTGAAGCGCCTGGGCAAGCTAGACGCCGCCACGCTGCTGCGCCGCTGGGCCGGGCAAAACATCACCGCGAGCGAACGAGCCAGGTTCATCGAGGTGGTCGAGGAACGGCTGCTGTCGCTCACCGAGGGCAGCATCGTCCGCGTGCGGGTGCGACCATCGGAGTTCGAGGCGTGGTGGCCGGTGTGGAACGAGGTGCGTCCGAAGTGAGTCACACTCCTTCGGGCGTGCCATCGGCCGCTGCAGCTTCATCCGCGACGCTGGAAAGACGCTTGAACTGCAACTGCTGGACACGGCGCAGATCGGCCTTGGTGGTGGTGACCTCGTAATCTTCGATGATGACCTTTTCACCCACCTTGGGCAGATGGCCGAGCAAATGTGTGACGTAACCGCCGATGGTGGTGACTTCGTCGCTTTCGAGCTCGATGCCGGTCTGATCGGCGAGTTCGTAGAGGTTGAAGGTGCCTTCGACAGTGAACTCGTTCTCGTTGATGCGTTTGAACTCGCTGACCTCGTGGTCGAACTCGTCCTGGATATCACCCACGATCTCCTCCAGTACGTTGTCGAGCGTGACGATGCCGACCGCGCCGCCGAATTCATCGACTGCCAGGGCAACGTGGACATGCTTGTCGAGGAAGAACCGCAGCAGCTTGTCGATGGGCATCATTTCCGGCACCATGTGCAGCTCGCGCTTGATCTTGCGGAGGTCGGGTTGCGGCTTGCCGATGAGCGCCAATAGATCCTTGATGTGAATGATGCCGATCGAGTGGTCCAAATGGCCTTCGACAAGTGGGTAACGCGTGTGCTTGGAGTCAATGGCAGTCTTCAGGCTAGTCTCGAAGCTGTCGTCGGCATCGAGTGAGATGACGGTGTTGCGCGGCGTCATCACGTCACGCACACAACGGTCATTGAGGGCCAAGGCGTTAAGGAGGATGTCCTTCTCGGTTTCTGTCACCTCCTTCGATTTCTGGCTTTCAGCCACGATGTGGCGCAGTTCTTCCTCAGAGTGAGCCAGTTCGCTTTCAGAAGCCGGCTCCAGGCGGAAAAGAACTTTGAGCAGCCAGTTGGCGGCACCGTTGAGCACCCAAATGGCTGGTTTGAATACCACATAGAAAAAATGCAGCGGTGCGCTCACGACCATGGTGGTGGCCAGCGCCTTGCGGATGGCCAGGGATTTCGGCAGCAGTTCTCCAAGGACAACGTGCAGAAAGGTCACCACCCCAAAACCTACCCCAATAGAAACGGACGAGATGACCGTATCACTGGTGATTCCGAGCTTCCACATGAGAGGCTGGATCACCCGCGCGACATATGGCTCTCCCACCATGCCGAGCGCGATACTCGCAAGTGTGATGCCGAGCTGCGTGGCGGAAAGGTAGCCATCCAGGTTTCTAAGCGCCTTACGGGCCACGATGGCTGTGGCATTACCTTCCTCCACCAAGGCGTCGAGTTGCGTGCTGCGCACCTTGACGATGGCAAACTCCGCAGCCACGAAAAAGGCATTCAGCAGGACAAAAAAGAGAACTAGGGCGGCTGACCAAGCCACTTCAGAACCGGTGAGCGTCCACTCATGCTGCACCTCATGCGACGCTGTGCCCATGGCTAGCAGTACAGATGCGAAAAAGGTGGCGGTCACAGCGAACAAATTGGTGGCTCAGAGCTTCTCGTAGTTCCCATCACAGCGCTTTTCCAGAATGGTGAAACCGGCGGCCTTGGCGCCGGAGATAGAAAGCGGCTTGGTGTACTTCGGTGTATTGAAACCGGAGATGAGCTTTTTGACCGGCTGCTTGCACAGCGGGCAGGCCTCAAGCGCGGGTCTGCTGATCGGACGTCGCAGGTCAAATCCCCTGCGGCAGGCAGGACATCCTTTTTCAGGATCTTCCGCGATGTAAGAGTAGGTGGGCATGCAGGAAAGCGAAACACCTCCTCTCCGGGCGGCCGGCTACAGAGGCCGGACCGCCAGTTCGGACGGGAAGGCTACCAGCTCGACTTCGTCACGCCAGGAATCATGCCCTGGGAGGCGAGTTCGCGGAAAGTCATACGGGACATCTGGAAGCGGCGAATGAACGCACGACGACGGCCGGAAACGCGGCAGCGGTTGATGAGACGTGTCGGACTTGCATCACGGGGAAGCAGCGAGAGGCCGACATAGTCGCCCTTCTCCTTCAGTTCAGCACGGAGTTTCGCGTACTTTTCGACGGTTTTACGTTTGCGCTTGTCGCGCTCGAGCCAGCATGTTTTTGCCATAGGGGCGCGGAGTTTGCCCCGAGACCCTGATTTGGCAAGCAAAATTTCCGCTGGCGGAAGGGTCAATTCGCGGTAAATGCCCGGTCTCTATGATCATCTTTTATGGAATGTGCCTCGCGGCAGCCCTTTTGTTCTGCGGTGTTCTCGCTTTCACCTACTTGGTGAAGGGCTGAATCACCCCGAAAGCCGGGCCTTATTGATAAAGAAACGTCGTCAGCGGACTCGTGGCGGCGGCTTCCTCCGCGCTCTCGCCCAGGCCGACCTCATAGGCACCGCGCCCGGCCTCCACGGCAATTTTGAAGGCCTGTGCCATGCGCACCGGGTCAGAGGCCACGGCGATGGCCGTGTTTACCAGCACCGCGTCCGCGCCTATTTCAAAAGCTTCCGCTGCATGGCTGGGAGCGCCTATGCCCGCGTCCACCACCACCGGCACCGTGGCCTGAGTGATGATGATCTCAATCTGCCGCCGCGTCGTGATGCCCTGATGCGAACCAATCGGCGAGCCAAGTGGCATCACCGTGGCCGTGCCCACGTCTTGCAAGCGACGGGCGAGCACCGGGTCGGCATTGATGTAGGGCAGCACGATGAAGCCCTCTTTCACGAGGATTTCAGCCGCCTTGAGCGTCTCAATCGGATCTGGCAGCAGGTAACGCGGGTCAGGATGGATTTCGAGCTTCACCCAGTTCGGCAGGCCGGCTGCCACGGCTAGTCTAGCGAGACGTACCGCCTCCTCCGCGTTCATCGCGCCACTGGTGTTCGGCAGCAGCAGCACGTTTTTCGGGATGAA
>CAXNGR010000266.1:0-6094 GCA_964201265.1 Verrucomicrobiaceae bacterium | reverse complement strand
AGCAGTTCGAGCGCTTCCTCTGCCTGAGCAAGGCGGCGGCGGCCTTCGAAGCTGAAGGGCATGGTGGCAACGACCAAAACGAGCGCCCCGGTGCCTTTGGCGATTTCAGCGATGACTGGAGCCGCGCCACTGCCGGTGCCGCCGCCCAGACCGGCGCTGATGAAGATGATGTCGTGATTTTCGACCGACTGGCGGATCTGCTCGCGGGAGAACAGAGCAGCTTCGCGCCCAAGATCAGGATCACCACCCGCGCCGATGCCTTTCATCAGCTCCGCGCCGAGCTGAATCTTCACCGGTGCCATGGAGTGGCCTAGCACACGCACATCGGTGTGGGCGCAGATGAGCGTGGCCTCGACGATGCGGTCGAGCGTGATACGATCGACGACATTGGAGCCGGCACCGCCGATGCCAACGATGCAGATGCGAGGCCCTGTTTTACTGGCACCTTCGCTGGACTGGGAACGGTCGTATTCTACCATAATCGTGGGTGGTTAAGGATGTGCTGGCTGGTGTTTAAAGAGTGACGGAGGAAAGAAGCTCCTGCATGCGCCTGCCGAGGCGCTTCAAGGGCGAGAGGAAAGGCTTTTCGCTGTCGAGGATCTGCGCGTAGCGGATGAGCCCGATGGGCGCGGAATACTGCGGGTTCTCGAAGGTGGCGGTGATGCCGCTCACGGGAGCGGAGCCAGCGCGTGTTACCTTGATGCCAAACACCTCACGCGCCACGGCGTCAACGCCTTTCATGAGGCTCACGCCACCGGTGAGGTAAATGCCCGCGCCGAGGCGACCGAGATGCTCCTCCACACGCACGCGCACCTGGATGAGAATTTCCTTGGTGCGCAGATTCATGACCTCGTTGAGAAAGGCACGCTCGACCTCGCCGAGGACCAAACCGGTGTCGTCCTCGATGCTGAGCATCTCGCCCTCTGGCACTTCATCGTATAAAACACTGCCTTCTTCGACCTTCAGCCGCTCAGCGCGGCCGTTCGGGATTTGCAGGGCCATCGCCACGTCGTTCGTGATGTGGTCGCCGCCCAGCGGCACACACCCGGAGGCGGTGATCATGCCGTCTTCATACAAAACGTAGTCGCAGGTGCCGGCACCGAAGTCGATCATGAGTGCGCCTTGCATTTTCGCCTCACGCGTCAGCACGACCTGTGCAGCGGCGACCGGATTGAACACCACATCTTCGACTTCGAGAGGAATCTCACGCACGCAGCGGATGGCGTTCTGCACACGACCGCGGATGCCGTGGATGATGTGATAGTCCGCCTCCAGCACGCGGCCCTCGCGACCGATCGGCTGCCGCACGGCCTCGACGCCATCCACGATGTACTGACGTGTCACGCTGTGCAGGAAGACGTTCGACTGCGGAATGGAGACGCTGCGGGCGATCTCCTTCGCCTCCTCGACATCGTCCTCGGTGATCTCGGTTTGATCGTCCGGCAGGCGGTGGCGGCCACGATTGTTCAGGCTTTCGATGTGCGCACCGGTGACACCGAGAAAGACATTGCGGATCATCACGTCGCTGCGGTCTTCAGCTCGCACGAGCGCGTCGTTCACGCAGGTCTGCACCTTTTCAAAATCGACGATCTCGCCTTTGCGCACCCCACGCGAGGGCGCCTGGCCCACGCCGAGAATTTTGATGGCACCGTCACGCTTTGCCTCGCCGACGACGACACAGATCTTGTGCGTTCCGATTTCGAGTCCTGCGTAGATGGTGCTTTTGGCCATGGAGAGAATCAGCGTGCGGGTGGGGTGGAGGCGGCGGCGGTGTCCGCCAGATTCAGCCCGGTGACGTCCGGTGGTTCGTGAAAAGTGGCGGGCGTGTTCACCCGTGCGAGGAGGTTCAAGGTGGCCACGCGCCAGTTCCGCGCCTGCGCCTCGTGGATGAAACGGTCAAAGCGGGCTAGCTGCGGCTCTAGATCGTCCACACCAAAGGTGATTTTGACCTCGCCGGCAAAATGAGCCACGAGCGACCACGCATTCGGGATCTCGATGCGTTCTAGCTTGGCGCGGCCATCTTCGTCACGCTTTTGCAACTCCCGCATCAGTCGAAGCGCCGCGTGGACCTGCAAATCCGGCACCACCTTGCCTGGAACGGCCTCGCTGAGTTCAGAAAACTGAATGCGCGGCATGGCGAGGCATTGCTTCGTGATCACCTCGCACGGCACAGGTGCGCCCTCAGCGTCCATCAGGCAGCCTTTGCCGCTCAGCGGCTCCATCAGCTTCCATTTCGCGCACTCGATCCAGGCCACCGGCAGTCTTTGCACGACATCCAGCCTCAGCTTGCCGTGGTAGTCACGGTGGATCACGGCGGACTTCACCTGCGGCAGGCGTTCGATCTTGGCCCGCACCTCGCGAAGGTTCATCGTGAGCAGGTTCGTGGCGGTGGTCAGCCCGGTGGCGGCGACGATCTGCTCGCGCGTGAGCGTGCCCTCAGTGTTCACCTCCACCGCCTTGAGCAGGAATTGGGAGTTCTTTTCCAGCGCCTCGTGCCAGGTCACCCAGCCAAGGCCGAAGATGATCATCGCAGCGATCATCCACATGGCGGTGCGGAAGCCACGGCGGCGGCGCTCCTCCGCCTCATGCTCACGGATCACCGGGGACTCCGGCTCGTAGTCGATGACATGTGTGTCCGGTTCCGGGCGCTTCTTGGGAGAGCGCTTGGCAGCCTTTTTGGGACCTTTCTTCGCGGCGGACATGGCAGGCGGAAACAGCAACCAGCGGCACAGGCTGGCAATTCGCGGTATTTAATGGGCCTTAAATAATGGATTGCCAGTCCGATTGCCATAATTATTCGCGGAAAGTTACCGAGGCTATATTCACAGCCGGGGCGGTTATTCACATTCTTGGCCCGCTACCGATCCGTGTTCCCCGCTTCCTCACCGCTCAGATACCCCATCATTGCATGCGTTTTCCCTGGTTCTGGACCAGGAAGACTGCGGCAAAACCAGAGACAAAGACGCTTGCTCCATCAAGCAGCCTTGCCCGCCGCCATGTAACGCAACAGCTTCGCCAGCGTGGTGCGCATGTCTTTGCGGTCCACGATGATGTCCACTAGGCCGTGCTGCATCATGAACTCGGCCGTTTGGAAGCCGGGCGGCAGGTCGGCATGGGTCGTTTCCTTCACCACACGCGGACCGGCGAAACCGATCATGCACTTCGGCTCGGCGATGATGATGTCTCCTAGCGTGGCGAAGCTGGCGGTGACGCCGCCAGTGGTCGGATGCGTGAGGATGGAAATGTAAGGCAGGCGCGCCTCGGCGTGCCGGGCCAGCGCTCCGCTCGTCTTGGCCATCTGCATGAGGCTCAGGATGCCCTCATGCATGCGAGCACCACCGGAGGCGGAGAACACGAGGACCGGCTTGCGCTCGGCGGTGGCGGCCTCGATGGCACGGGTGATTTTTTCTCCCACCACACTGCCCATGCTGGCGCCGAGGAAGCGGAAATCCATGATGGCCAGCAGGACCGGCACGCCTTCGATGAGCGCCCGCCCGGTGACGACAGCCTCGGTGAGCCCGGTTTTCTGCTGGTAGGCCTTCACCTTGTCCAGGTAGCCTTTGAAGCCGAGGGCGTTCACCGAATCGAGCACCTTGTCCATCTCGACGAAGCTGCCCTCGTCCACCATGCTGGAGATGCGCTCGCCAGAGCTGATGGTGAAATGGTAGCCGCAGCTCGTGCAGACGCGGAGGTTCTTGCTCAATGCATCCTCGAACAGGCTCTCATTGCACGAGGGACACTTCGTCCAGAGGCCCTCCGGCATGTCGCGTTTCTTTTCGCCAAGTTCGTCAACGGTGCGTTTTTTGAAAAATCCCATGGTAGGTCAGTCGGTGTGGGCGTCTTGCGATGGCGGACCTGATGGAGCGTCTCCCCGAGTGGCATGTCGCAGGAGTTGTCGGGACGGGATCAAATCCGCCCGGCGTTCGCACTGTCAAGCCCGGCCAGAGCCGGACGCGGGGCCGATCCTAGCCGCGTGCTGCGGTGATGACCACCACTTTTTCTGCCCCACCCTCCCGCCGCAGCACCCGAGCGCACTCGCTCGTCGTCGCGCCGGTGGTGAAAACATCGTCCACCAGCAGGATGCGGCGGCCTTGGAGCGTGATTTTGGCCTGCCAGGGCCGTGGTTGACGCAGTGCAAAGGCCCCGCGCAGGTTTCGCAGCCGCTCATCGCGGTCCAGGCTCGCCTGCGTGTCCGTCTCGCGGATTCGAGCCAGGACGTTCGCCGCCGGGACGCCCGTCCACTGCGCCAGCCGCTGGCAGAGCTCCCAGCTTTGATTGAACTCCCGGTCCAGCTCCCGGCTGCGATGCAGCGGCACTGGCACCAGCAGCCATTCAGCGAGATTTTCCCCGGCCAGACGGGGTTCCTCCAATGTCCGCAGCATCAGCGCGGCAAAAGCGCCCCGCAGTTGCAGGCGGCGGTCATACTTGAACTGATGCACCAGCTCCCGCACCGCGCCCTCTGCCCGGCAGGCCGCCACGGCAAACTCGAACTCCAGCTTGCGGCCGCTGCAGTTCATGCAGCGGAACTCATGCGTGAATGCCCCGTCGTACATCTCCCCACACACCCGGCAGTAAGGCGGCTCCACCCGCGGCAGTTCATCCGCGCAAACCTGGCAAAACCACGCCCTCTCACCGCTGCGCGGAACCCCCTGCCCCAGCGGCACCTGGCACCCGCCGCACAATCGCGGATAGATCAGATCCACCAACGCCTCAAGGGCCGGAGCCATGGCCCGGCGCATCACGGAAGGAACTGATGGACCCGGATAAGCCATATGGAAACATTACCTCAGTACTTGTTCGCCTGTGAATAACTCACGAGATGGAGCGTGGCGCACATGGCTCGAATTCAGATTGCGGACGGCGGTTTGTGGAATGAGAGGGTGATCATGGGACAAGACGAAATCGAGCGCAACATGGGCGTGCAGCCTCTGGACGGGATCATGACCGAGCATGAGGTGACCAATCATGCCCTGGTAACCGCCAGCACCGAGCCGATGACCCACAAGGCCGTGCAGCGCGCCCGCAAAGGCCGCCGCCTGACCAAGCACATGAAACAGCGCATGGCCGACGCCCTGACCCTGCTCATGAAGCAACAGGGCAAGGAGATCGAGCGGCCGTGGGTGGTGAAGGATTTGTTCACGTATTGAGTTGGTAAAATAATGACGGGTAAAATGATCAGAACATCATTTTACCCGTCATCATTTTACCTCTGGCCTACGGAACCTGTAGCCAAGTGGCAAATCGGATAGCCACAGGTGCATCCCACGGCTTGCCGTCGCGTTTTCAGCACGCTAGCATCCGCGCACCATGTCTGACGCCATCTCCAACCGCCGTTTCGTCACCGCCGCTGAAAAAGTCGATTACCAGTCCCCGTGGACGCTCGAAGAGTGGCTCTGCCGCAGCGACATCGTGAATAACGAGCACCTCATGATGGTGCGCGCCAACATGGAGCCGGGCCGCAGCCATCCCTTCCACTCGCACCCGACCCGGGAGGAGATGATCTACATCATCTCCGGCAAGGCGGAGCAGTGGGTCGGCCAGCAGAAGAAAATCCTCGGCCCCGGCGACATGGCCTTCATCCCGATGGGCGAAATCCACGGCACCTGGAATGTGGGCGATGAAATGCTCGTCTTCCTCGCGATCCTTTCCCCCGCAAAGGCGGATGAGCCCGGCCTCGTGGATCACAGTGAAGAAGAACCGTGGAAGTCACTGCGCTCCGCTTAGCAGCCTCCAGGCGTGAGAAGTGAGAGGTGAGAAGTGTCGCCTACGGCAGCACAGCTTCTGACTTCTGACTTCTTACCCGCTTCTGCACGTACCAGGCAGCCAAGAGTCGCTTGATGCGCTTCGCCCTTCGCTACTTCCCCCGCAGCTCCCTGCGCAGATCGGTCATCCCATCTCGCAGGGCGAACAACTCCGCTCGGAACTCGGCGAGCAAATCGAGCCGCTCCTGCCAAGCAGGCGATTCCACCAGCTCATTGAGCGCGGAGAGCGCCTCGTTGGCCCAGTTCAGGCAGCGGCGCAGGATGGCGAGCGTGTAGCCTTTGTTCCTGGAACCAGCAAAGCCGCGCATGCCGAGCGCCCCGGCCAGCTTGCC
>CAXNGR010000265.1:0-6110 GCA_964201265.1 Verrucomicrobiaceae bacterium | reverse complement strand
ATCAGCTCCTCAATCTTCAGCGTCGAGATGGGATCAAGTGCGGAGCAGGGCTCGTCCATGAGCAGCACATCCGGCAGCGTGGCGATGGCGCGAGCAATGCACAGACGCTGTTGCTGACCGCCGGAGAGCGCGAGAGCATTGGCGCTGAGACGGTCTTTGAGCTCGTCCCACAACGCGGACTGGCGCAGCGAGCGTTCGACGGCTTCATCGAGCACGTTTTTGTTCTTCTCGCCGTGGATGCGCAGGCCGTAGGCGACGTTCTCGTAGATGCTCTTCGGGAACGGATTCGACTTCTGGAACACCATGCCGACCTGCTTGCGCAATTGCGTGAGATCGACATCTGCATCGTGGATGTTTTTGCCTTTCACAAGCACCTCGCCCTTCGTGACACGGGCGCTGGGCACGCGGTCGTTCATGCGGTTGATGCAGCGCAGCAGCGTGCTTTTGCCACAGCCTGAGGGGCCGATGAGCGCGGTGACGCGGTGGTATTTGACCTTCAGATTGATGTCAAAGAGTGCCGGACTCGTGCCGTAGCAAAAATCCATGTCGCGCACCTGAACAACAGGCGGCGGAGTGGTTTTGGCGGTGGAATCGGCAGACATGAGAGGAGAGGCGTTTACCAGCGATACTTGGCGCGCAGACGTTTGCGCAACAGCACCGAACTGGCGGCCAAAGAGGCGACGAGGACGAGGAAAACGAAGACGGAGCCGTATTGCGCACGCTCGGAGTATTCGTTCTGCGGGATCTTGGCGGCGAGGGTGTAGATGTGATACGGCAGCGCCTGCACGGATTCGGTGAAGATGCCGAGGAAGCGTGACACGCTCTGCTCCCAATGCGCGAAGATGGACGCGTCGGCAGGCAGCGGCGGCAGGTCTTTCTGCCAGGGCAGCTTGTCTTTGAAGGCCAGCGCGGCGGTGAACATGATCGGAGCCGTCTCACCAGCCGCACGGGCGATGCCGAGGATGCTTGAGGTCAATATGCCAGGAGTAGCGAAAGGCAGCACGCTGTAACGAATCGTCTGCCAGCGCGTGGCGCCGAGAGCCATGGACGTCTCGCGGAATCCCTGCGGCACGGCTTGAAGACACTGCTCGCTGGCGGTGATGATGACAGGCAGGATGACGAAGGCGAGTGTGAAGCCGCCGGAGAGCACGCAGGTGTCCCAGCCTTCGAAGCTGAGCGTCGTGAAGCCGAGCGGAATGGCAAACACCGAGCGATCTGCTGGCACATCGACAAACACCGGCGCGGTCAACACGAAGGCACCGAGGCCAAAGAGACCGAAAACGACGGAAGGGACGCCCGCTAGGTTCAAAATGGCCAAGCGCACCATTTCGAGGAACTTGCCATGCTTCGCGTACTCACTCAGATAGATCGCGCAGGCGACGCCGAGGAACAACGCGACGCCGACACTGACGATGACGAGCAACGCGGTGCCAACAATCGGCCCCAGGATGCCACCACCGGAGTAAGCGATGGTTTTTTCGGAGCGGAAGTTGTCGCCAAGCTGCTTTTTGATGGCGTCGGCCCCGTTCACGCCGGTTTCGTAGTGGTTGCCCTGCTTGTCTTCGATGACGTGAAGCTGGGATGGCAGCTCGGTCAGGAACTGCGTGTTAACAAAGGGCCACTTCGACTGAAACGTGACGGGCGCGCCTTTGATGAAGATGTGCAGCATGATCGCCAGCGTGATGATCACCACGATGTAGCTTCCCACGCGCAAGGCCCAGCGTGCAGCGGTCTCGCGCTTCTGAATGCCGGAGTTGTCGCCAGCGAAGGGATTTTCGGCGGTGGGGACGGGATTCATGCCTTGTGGGGTTCGAAGCGGCGGGCCACGGCACGGGCGCACCAGTTGACGAGCAGCGAGATGGCAAACAGCACGATGCCGACCATGAACAGCGCCTGCCAGTGCGAGCTGCCGCGTGAAACCTCGCCAAGTTCTTGCGCGATGATGCCCGTGAGCGTGTGCGCAGGCTGGAAGATGACACCGGGACCAGCACTAAAGTCGGGAATGGCGATGCGGTTGCCCGCAACGAGCAGCACAACCATCGTCTCACCGATCACGCGGCCCAAGCCGAGCAGGATGGCGGAGAGAATGCCGGAAATGCCCGCAGGAACAATGACGCGGAAGACGGTTTGCAGTTTCGTGGCTCCGAGAGCGTCGGAGGCGTCGATGTAGGCACGCGGGACGTTGTTCAGCGCGTCTTCGGAGAGGCTGAACATCGTCGGCACGGCCATGAAGGCGAGCAGGCAGCCAGCGTTGAACATATTAAGGCGTTCCTGGATCGGGAAGCCGGGCACCCATTGCAGCCAGCTCACCTCGCTAAAATCTTTGATCAAATTACCGACAAGCGAGATGCCGATGAAGCCGAGCACGACGGACGGGATGGCCTGAATGAACTCGATGATGGGTTTGATGATCTCTTTCTCGCGTTCGGAGGCGAACTGGTTCGTGTAGATCGCGGCGATGACGCTGATCGGCGTGGCGATGAGGATGGCGATGAGCGCGATGACGAGAGAACCGGTGAGCAGCGGCACGAAACCGAAGAAATCCTGCCAGGAGCTGTTCGTGATCCACTGGGAGCCGAAGAAGAACGCGGCGATGACACTGATCATCGAAACGGGCTTGTCCGAGCGCCATTGGTCAAGTTGCGAGGCCGCTTCGCGCATTTCCTTCACATGCACAGGGAGCTTGGCACGGACATCGGCCAGCATGGCGGTTGCGGAAGGGGTTCCAGCTTCCTGAGGGAGCGAAGCCGAGGCTTTTTCGGCGGCTTTGATGTAAATTTCGAGCTGCTCGCGCAATTCCCCCGCGCGGGCGGTGAGTTCCTTGGTGCGCTCTTCAATATTGACCTCTTCAGCGACGGAAGCCTCGGCCTCTGAGGTTAAACTTGCCTTCTCTTCTGCATTTTTGGCTTTGGCGGCTGCTTCAAGGAGGCGCTGACGGTTGGTTTCGAGTACGTGGAACTCGTCGGCCTTCTCTTTGGTCTCCTGCGCATGCTCCTTGAGTTCATCGAGCACTTCTTGAAGCCCCTCGGGCGCTTCTTCGAATTCCTCCTGGGCGGTGACGAGCGCTTCAAACTTCGTGCGCGCTTCGCGATCTTTCGCCATGAAGTCGGCGGCGAGAGTTTGCAGGAAGGGCGGGAGATCGGTGACTTCAGGAGTAAGCGCGGCGAACTCGGTTTGAAGCTGCTGTTTCTCCGCTGCGGTGAAGAGATCTGGATAAACCAGCGATTCGGCGGCATCTGCGGCGGCTTTTTGCTGTTCGCGACGCAGAACGTCGAGTTTGTCAGCGACTGGCGGCGGAGTTTGCTCCAGGGCTTGTTCGAGTGTCTCACGCTGCTGCGTGGCTTTTTCCTCGGCCTGATTTCTGAGCAAAAAGGCGGCGTCCCGGCGATCACGGGCGGTTTTGCTCAGTGTTTCCAGCGAACCGCTCACCGACTGTCGGAGACTGCTGGAGAGCGACTGGTGCTCCTTGAGCGGTTTGTCGATGATGTCGCAAAACTCCAGCCCAGCGCGGCGATAGGTGACGAGTTCGTTGCGGTAAGTGGGCAGGAAGTCGATGCCCTCGCGCAAGAGGAAGAGCATGATGAGCACCAGCACGATGACGGCGGTGCTGGCGTTCAAGCCGAAGAAGTATTTGATGACCTGCTGTGGGTCCATCCCCAGAATGGTACGCTTGCGATTCCTGACGAGCAGGGTGCGCAACGGGGGCCGAGGGGGTGACTCAGAACTGTCCATGCAGGTTATTTCGGCCCTCTAAACAAGAATCCGGCGAAGAGAAGCCATTTTCTCCATCGCCGGATTTTAAGAAGGGTCAACCAACGATTGCTTCACTTAGTTCACGAGAACGAAGCCGGCCTTGGTGATGATGGCGGTGCCAGCGGGGCTGCGGCAGAAGTCGATGAACTCCTTGGTGGTGCCGGTGGGCTCTCCATTCGTATATAGAAAGGTGGGGCGGGCGAGCACATAGCTCTTCACGGCGGCAGGATTCGGCGAAGCACCGTCAATGGAGACGACTTTGATGCCCTTGGAGCCAGAATAGGCATAACCGATGTACCCGATGCCGTTGGCGTTGGAGGCCACTTCAGAGACGATCTGCTCGTTTCCGGCCATTTTCTGGCTGTTGGAGCCGTATTCGCGGCCTTTCATGGCCATGGTCATGAAGTCCTTGTAGGTACCGGAGGAGGTATTGCGGGTATAAACGGAGATTGGACCCGGGGTGCCGCCCACTTCGCTCCAGTCCTTGATGTCACCAGCGAAGATCTGCATGACCTGCTTCTTTTTGAGGTCGGCGACGGGGTTGTTCTTGTTCACCACGACGGTGATCATGTCCCAGGCGACCTCGATTTCATTGATCTCGATGCCTTTGCTGCGGCAGAGCGTGCGCTCGTCAGCCTTGATCTTGCGGGAGGACATGCCGATCTCGGCAGTTCCAGCGGCGAGATTGGTGAAAGCGGTGGAGGAGCCTTCGGCAGCGATGTCGAAGCTGACTTTACCGCCTTGTTTCTTGAAGCCTTCGGCCAGGGAGGGGACGAGTTTGGCACCGAGCGTGTCCGAGCCACGGATGCGGAGCGTGGTCTGGGCCTGGGCGGCGAGGGAGGATGCGATGACGAGGGTCAGGGCGAGGAGTGTGCGTTTCATGGAGTTGGAGTAACGGGACGGCGGAGAGTGCTGCGCACTGGAAAACAGGAAAGTCGCAGATTGTGACGAAACCGTCACAAACCCCATTTTTCACCTGATTTCGTCACATTTGCGGCCAATCCCACCCAATTCCGGGTCACCTCTGTCACCTAAAGCCCCTCAAAACACCCAATGTGACGGTTTCGTCACGAAACAGAATTGGTCATTGTGTGACGGTTTCGACTAAAAGGCGCGGCTGTCGGCCACAGGGCTGTCATTTCGCAACAACATCGTCACCCAATGAAACGCATCACACCATCCCACGGCCTCTGGCGGGCCTTTGCCACCTTTTTGGCCTTCGCCACGCTTTTGCCCTCCACACTGACGGCCAGTCCGGCGATGGAGAAGCTGTTCTACATTTTGAAGCAGAAAGGCTCGATCACAGCCGATGAGTACGACCTGCTCGTGCAAACAATGAAGGACGAGGAGCGGAATGAGCCGAAAGTCGCAAAATCGACCGGTTCCCCTGCAATCGTGGAGCGCCTGGAACAGACCGAATCGAAGGTCGAAAACCTCGAATCCACACTTTTGAACACCAAAGGCCAAGTGGAGGAACTCTCGCGCATCAGTGACAACACCTCTCCCTCCACCCTGAGCAAGAGCGACCTCGACGCCCTGCTTTCCGACAAGTGGTATGAGCGTATCAAGGTGCGCGGCTACATCCAGAACCGCTTTATCGGTATCATCGGCGATGGCGACAGGCCCGGCGTCCACCAACCCAACGATGGTTTCGTCAGCGACACGCAGAGCATGGGCATCCGCCGCGGACGCCTCGTTCTCAGCGGTGACGTCACAGATCACGTCTATCTTTATCTCCAGTCCGATTATATGGCCGGAGTCGGCGGCGTGAATGCCCTGCAGGCACGCGATGTGTATGCGGATGTGTCCTTGGACCCCGCCCGTGAGTTCCGCGTGCGTCTTGGCCTGTCCAAGGTGCCGTATGGCTTCACTAACCTGCAATCCTCCCAGAACCGCTACGCGCTGGAACGACCTGACGCGCTGAACTCCGCTGTCGAAGGCGAGCGTGACCTGGGTGCCTACTTCATCTGGGCACCATACGAGATCCGCAACCGCTTCAAAGACCTCGTCAAAATGGGCCTGCGCGGCTCCGGCGACTACGGGGTGCTCAATGTGGGCGTCTTCAATGGCCAGGGCATCAACAATGCCGACCAAAACGGGGACATGCACTACATCGCGCGCGCCGCCTGGCCGTTTGAGTTCAGCAACGGGCAGATCCTCGAAGTCGGAGCCAGCTACTACAGTGGACGCTATGTTCCCACCCCGGCAGCGACATTCACACCTGGCGGCGCAGCGGTCACGCCTACTGTCGTCGGTGGCGGTGGCGTCAAGGACACCCGCATGGCCATCAATGCCATCCTCTACCCGCAGCCTTTCGGCCTGGAGGCCGAGTGGACCTGGGGCGAGGGACCGCAGCT
>CAXNGR010000264.1:0-6119 GCA_964201265.1 Verrucomicrobiaceae bacterium | reverse complement strand
AGGGATCGCTGAAGCCGAGCGCCGCCGATTCGATCTCCTCATGCTCCCGCCCACCACCGCGTTTTTCACGTCTCGCATGGGCGATCAAATCACCGACAAAGTACTTCACCGCGCCGAGCAGGTAGCTGCGAAACCGGCCCAGCTTTGGGTCAGCGCCAGGGAAGCCGCGCTCCAGCAGATGCGTGAAAAACGAGTGCGCGTGATCACGTGCCGTGTCTGCCTCGAACCCCAGCCGCCGCATGAAGACGAAGACCGGCTGGTAATAGGCCGCGCAGAGTTCGCTCAAAGCCGCGCGTCCTTCCGGCGACTGGGCGTTGGCGCGCAGCACGAGCGTCCAGCGCGTGAGTGAAAAGTTTTTGGTGGAGGGTGTGCTCGGCATGCTAGCCTGCTATTCCTTGGAGATTCAGAAGGCGAGGTTACATCGCAAACGGAAGGACGCCATGCTCTGCGCTCAGGCATTCTTCAGCGAATCGTGAACTGATACGTCGTGAGCGACTGCGCGTGCAAAGTGTCGGCGAAACCGCTGCCTGCGGGCTGCAGGGGCTCCAGGGAGGTGCTGTCCTCTGTGGTGCTGGTGCGGTGACGTGCGGCGGGCGTGCCGGCGTTGGAGGAGGCCGTGAGGAAGGCGCACGTGAGGGTGAGAATGGTTTTCATGAGGTGGAGTCGGTGGATTCGGATTCGGGCATGGGGCGGTAGGGTTCCCAGCCGAAGAACTGGTGTTTCGCGGTCTGCGCCTCTTCCCAAGTGGCGGCTTCGGTGGTCCAAATGAGCCTCGCATCTTCATCCAAGTCGTCCGGGCGCTGCTTCGATGGGAAGAAGGTGTGGCAACCTTCGGATGCGGAGTGCCAGAGTTCGTAGCGCATGGCTGGCTTGTTCTGGAGTTACTTCGTCTCTTCCTTCAAGTAAGTGCCTTGGGTCTCGGAACCGGTGATTCCTCGTGGCGGCAACACAAGGCCGTGCCACTCCTTGGTTTGAATCTCGCGGACGCCGATACGGAACTTGTTCACGCTAGCAATGGGCACGCTGAACTCAAATCTCATGGTGCCCACGCCAGTGCTCCCGGCGGCTCCCGAGCGGCTGACTCCGCCGATGAGTTTACTGCCGTCCTTGAGCACAGCCTCCACGGAGAAGTGCTGCTGCGTCATCCCGGCCCGGTTCACGCTGATCGAGAGTAAAGCACGGCCTTCGTGGGTCTGACCATAACCGCCGAGCTCACTGCCGCCGTGCAAACCCATCATCGTCGTGGTTCCGGCACGCACTTCACATTCGTGCACGTTTTTGAGCGGGCCGATCACATAGCGCAGTCTCAGGCCGATGGTCTCGGAGGGCAAGCCGACTTGTCCTGGGCTCAGCGTGGCCATGAACCAGCCCATCTCGTTATGAAAATCGGAGCGGTAGGACGACATGGTGTCGGGAGTTTGCGTGCCGTTATCGCGGGTCAAAGTGAGATCCACAAAGCTATCTGGGTCGAACAACGGGTGTGAGAACCAGAGGTGCACAAAACGGGCCTCGCGATTGTTTTTGCTGTTATCGCGAGTCACCGGGCGCAGATGTTCGAGCAGCGACTTCTCCTGCGGAGCATCCGCGAGCGTGCCGTCCACACGATAGGCGGGTTCGTTCTTTGATTGGCGGTCTTTAGACTGCCAGGCGATGAATGGCATTTCCGGCGGCTGCTTCAGAAGCTCTGGGCTGGTGGCTTCGCTTCGAGTGCGCTCCACCGCGCTTTCGGAGATTTTAGCCCCGAGGGACTCGATCAGCGTCTGATACTCGATGATGATCGGATGCTGGGGAGCATAGGTTTTGCGCAGCGCGGCCAGTTGCTGGTGTGCGAGGTCGAGCTGCACGCGCGCTTTTTCCTTTGTGAGCGGACCGTCGTAGATGCCTCGGGTTTTCTCGATTTGAATGCCGACGAACTCCGGGTCTATGGCATCCGCAAGTGAGGGAAAGAGCCGGATTTGCTCCACACGACCGTCGGCGAGAAGCACGAGCACCTTTCCTCGTCGCAGGTCGAATGCTTCGCCGTTCACCTTCACCTCATGCGGCGAGAGCGACTCACGCAGGTAGCTGAACGTGCGGCCTTCGCCGGTTTTGAAACTGCCCGTTTCCAGCCACAGCAGCGAGTGCGTGTTCTGCGAGTCGGAAACGGTGCTCCAGCCTCCCCTTGGGGAGAAAAGGATGTGATGAACTTCTGCACTGTCCTTGTGAACGAGCATGGCTTTGCCATTTCGCGAGACATGGGCCGCGCCCGGGGCGGTGGTTCCTCCCAGCACCCAAGGCCGCGCTGCCATGCCGCCGAAAAGGACGATCACGCTCACGAGAATTGCTGCGACAATGATGGGTGCAAAGCGCGTTTGGGAACGCTGGAAGAAGATCTTGAGCCCGATCGCCACAAACGCAGCAAGCGCCAGCGCGAACTGTTTGTTCACAAGGAGCCAGTTTGCCATCCGGGTTGTGAGCGCTGGATGGGTGCGAGGATCATCAATGACCGACGGGTTCGCGTAGAAGTCCACAAAGACACCAGCGGCGTAAGCAATGCCGAGGAAGGCCAGGAACAGGCCAACCCAGCCTAGCCAGGAATGCTCGGGACCGCTTCTTGGCAATGGTGGCGGATTGGCAGTGCGTCGGCCCAGAATCCGCGGCAAGAAAAGAGCCGGGAGAATCAATCCCAACGTCAAGACCACGAAAAACAGGATCGGGAAAGGAAAGGCCTGCACCTTTGGCCTCAGCACGGTGAGGAAGAGGACCAGCCCCACCAGCAGTGGCAAGAGCGGCATGAAAAGCAGCCACGGAAAGCCGCCGACGATGCCAAGCAGCTCTCGCGGAGTCGTTCCTGGCTCCACGCCGGTGGCCGCTTTCGCTGCGGCGCGGATGAGCGCGTGGAGCTCCGCCGCATTGGCATTCCACGTCGAGGGAAACGCGAACCAGCCCTCCATCGGCGAAAGCAGCACCTGCTTCAACGCGCCGCCCTCCTCGTAGGACACACTCACCAGCGATATACCTGCGGGATTCATCGAGCGTGGATACTGCCCGAGGCTCACGTCCCGAATCGACGCGAGAGGAATCACGGTCGTCAGGCTAGACCGCGTGTGACTGAGCTGGTGCTCATCCAGAATGAGCTGTCCACGCGCCTGGTGAGCCAGAAACTGGCCGCGCAGCGTGCCTAGCTCCGCCGGAGTGAGGAAAGTGCTCGTGCAGACCTTCAGCAAACGCGGTGCCTGAGCCGACGCAGCATGCGGCGGAACCGTGACCGCCTCCACCTGCGTGCGAAACTCTGCCGCCGTGGCGAAGCGTCGCTCCGGTATCCTTTCCAGCGCTCGCAGCACGATCTCATCAATGCGGATGTCCACCTGCACCCGTTTTGAAGGCGGGGTGATGTGCTCTTTGGGCCGCTCGCCTGTCAACATCTCATAAAGCACCACACCGAGGCTGTAGATGTCCGCGCGATGGTCTGCGGTGCCGTTGGCTTGCTCCGGCGCGGCGTAGTCGGGTGTGCCGAGCGGAAACGTAGCCCGACTTTCCAAAGTCGGGTCTTCTGCGGCTGAGGGAACGAACTCGGAAGTTCGTTCTACGATCTTCGCGATGCCGAAATCGGCGATCTTCACCGTGCCGTTTTTGTCGCTGAGCAGGTTCTCCGGCTTGATGTCGCGATGCACGATGCCGTGGTCGTGCGCGCACTGCAGCGCGTCGCACACCGGCGGCACGATGCTGAGTGCTTCCTTTGGCGTGAGGCGCTTCGTTTGCAGGAGCTGGCGGAGATTCACGCCGTCCACGAACTCCATCAGGAGATAATAGAACCCGCCTGCCTGTCCGAAGTCATACACACCGACAATGTGGGGATGATTCAGCGCCGCGAGCGCCTGGGCCTCCTTTTCAAAGCGGGCGGCGAACTGCGGATCGTCCGCTCGTTCCGGCGCGAGCAGCTTGAGCGCAACGAGGCGGTTCAGCGACTTCTGCCGCGCCTTATAGACCACACCCATGCCGCCGCGCCCCAGGCATTCGAGGATTTCGAGCTGCGGGAAATGCGGAGCGAGTTCCTCTGGCTTCAGCGGCGCTGCGGCAGTCGCATTTTCAGCGCCGTCTTGAGTCGGTTGCACAATCTGCGCCATCAGGCAGCGCGGGCACAGTCCCTCGGTGCTGCGGGGCATTTCGGCACCGCATTGCGGGCAGTGGGATGATGAAGATTCGCTCATGCCGGTGTCCTGACGTGGACGTGGAAAAACATAACAGGCTTTTTTCAGCCGCCCAGAGCAGCAAAGAGGCTCTGCATCTCCTCCTGCACCATCGCGGGATCGTCCAGCGTACCGGCGACCTCCGCCTTCACACAGTCCCGCAGACGTTTCTTCAAACGATGCATCGCCATGCGAAACGCCTCCACATTCATGCCGCATGCGGCTGCCAAGGCCCCCTGATCACCATACCCGGCATCGCCGCTCAAAAGCGGCTTCACCTGCTCGAAGAAGTCGCCACGGCCTCCATCTTCGCATTCACACCGCAAGACCTCCAAACCGCGTGCGATCACCGTGACGGCCCATTGACGGTCAAACTCGGCGTCAGGCGTGTTTTGACTCGTGTCGGCCACTTCGGCGACTTCTTCGCTTTCCATCGGCACCCCTTCCAGACCACCCCCGCGCTTCGCGCGAGCGGCCAGCTCGCGCTGCCGACTCGCAAAATGCTTCACCGCTCCTAACAGATAGGAGCGAAAGCGCCCCCGCTCACGATCCGCGCCACTGATAGAGCCTCCGCTGAGCATTTCCGCAAAGAACGCATGGCTCATCTCCCGCGCGGCGTCGGCGTTCCGCAGTTCGCAGCGCAGAAAGGCGAGCACCGGTTCATAATAGGCGTCACACAGATCCGCGAGCGCCTTGCGCCCGTCATCCGAGTCCGCCTTTGCCTCGCACACACGAGTCCATCGCGTGGTGTGAAACGCGTGGTGCAGCGTCGGGGTGGAAGGAGTCATGGCAACCATCCATGACGTTTTTGCGGAGAAACCTCACGCTCTATTTTTGCGCCCTCTTCGCGGCAGGCGACGTCACCGTGATGTCGGCAGCCTCCATGACCAGTTTTTGAAAAGCATCGCGCGGTTTGCCGCTGTCTGGCACGAGGACGTTCTGCACGAGATAAACGGTGACAATGCCGCTTTTCGGATCAACCCAGCCGTTCGTGGCAAAGGCCCCGCCGTGGCCGAAGCTGCCGACGGGCATGGAGGAGCAGACGCGTTGCGTTTCGATGTTGCACTGCCAGCCGCAGGCGTAGTTGAGCTGCTTTTCGCCTGCGCTGACCGGTTGGGTCATGTCGGCCACACTTCTGGTGCTCAAGATGCGCTTTCCATCCAGTTCGCCGTTGTTGGCGATCATCGCGTAAAAGCGGCCCATGTCCTGCGCGGTGGAAAACAGGCCGCCAGCAGGCTCGGGCATGTGCTGCACGCTCGCATCGCTCGTGACGAAGGGATTGTAGCCGGGCACGAGATCACGCGTGTCCTCGTCCATTTTGTAGGTGCGGGCGATGCGGGCACGCAGCGCGTCATCGGGGTGAAACGCCGTGTCCTTCATGCCCAGCGGCTCAAAGATGCGCGTGCGCATGAAGTCCTCATATTTCATGCCGCTGACGATCTCAATGATGCGCCCGGCCACTGTGGGGCCGAAGCCATATTCGTAGCTGCTGCCCGGCTGGAAGGCCAAAGGCGTCTTGATGAGCGTGGCCACATACGATTTGAGCGAGATCGCGCCATCGGACGGCTTGCGTGGTGGAAAGGCGATGCCTGCGGTGTGCGAAAGTAGCATGCGCAGCGTGATCGGCTTCTCCGGCTTTGAGCCGCCTGCAACGGTCACGTTGGCCAGTTCTGGCAGCCATTTTGACGCCGGTTCGTCGAGAGCGAGCTTCCCATCATCCACCAACGTCATCAGCGCCGTCGCATTCACCGACTTCGTCATTGAGGCGATCCAAAACAACGCGTCCTTTTCCATCGCGCGACCTTTAGCGATGTCCGCCGTGCCAGCCGCATCATGATGAACGATTTTGCCCTTCTCCATCACGAGTGTGACGATTCCCGCCGCCTGTTTCGCCTTCACCGCCTCCTCCATCGCGGTATGAATGGCGGCGAGTTTGGCGGGATCGAGCGC
>CAXNGR010000263.1:0-6122 GCA_964201265.1 Verrucomicrobiaceae bacterium | reverse complement strand
CGAACGAGTGATGGAGGCTGAATGATGGAGGACATGTGTGAAAACCTACGAGTTGAGATGAGGTGCTTTATCCCTGAGAACGACTACTTCGCGCCAAACGCCACGAGCTCCTTCCCCGCGGAATCCCACACGCGTAGCAGGCTGTCCTCACCGCCGGCGATGATGGCGCTGCCGTTGGGGACGCTGACGGCGGCTTGCATGTAGTCGGGGAGATTGGCGATGGAGCGAATTTCACCGCCGTCGTCGGTGACGATGCGGACGCGGTTGTCTCCGGCACTCGTGACAATCTGATTTGTCGCTCCGATGAATTGCAGTGAGGTGACCTCCTTGGTCCAGCCTTCGATCTTCTTCTTCCTCTCGCCGATGATCATGTCCCAGGTCGAAACGACACCGTCCGCGCCAGCGGTAGCAAGCACGCGGCCATCACTGCGGAAGGCAACGCCCATGACGTGATGGGTGTGGCCTTCAAAGAGGTTCAATTGCTTGCCTGAGGCGATGTCGGTGACACGCGCGATCTTGTCGGCAGCACCAGTGGCGAGTCGTTTGCCATCCGGTGAGAAATCGAGGCACAGGACCGTGTCGGTGTGCTTTTCCTTCCACGTCTGCGTCGCTTTGCCAGTCGCCACGTCGAAGATGATGATGTCGCCGGAGCGCGAAAGCTCGCCACCGCCCGTGGCGAGCATTTTGCCATCGGGACTGAAGCGCACGGCGTTCACGCGGTCGGCGAAGAGACCTTTCTGGTCGATCTTGCGTTCCAACGTCCAGCGCGGTGTGCTACCGACGGTTTGTGTAAGAGCTTTCGTCGCCACAAATGTGCCATCCGGCGCGGCGGTGATCGTGGTGGTCGCAGCGACGTTGCCGCTGCTCTCTTCGATCGGCGTTCCCGTGGCGGCGGCCCAGACGCGCAGCGTGCCATCTTCAAACATTGACGCCACACGCTGCGCATCGGCGGAGAAGGACACAGCAATAGGCTTCACGGTTGTTTTGGTCAAAGCCAGCTTCAAAGCGGCTAGATCGGCGGCGGCCTTGTCCTGCGTGGTTTTGGCAGCGGCGATGGCCGCATTCGCAGCAGCGACAGCTTTCGCATTCGTAGCCTTCGAGTCGGTGATCCGCTTCACATCATCCTCGGCATCCTTCACATTGCTCTCGGCGGCAGAAACAGCGGCGAGGGCGGAGACTTCGGTCATCTTCGCCGTGATCAACTTGTCCTGCGCGGCCTTGAGTTCTTTCTCGATGGCCGCGTCTTTGGCAGCGGCAAGTTTGGCCGCAAGCTCATCCACGGCCTTCTGCGCAGCGGTTTTGGCCTCGGTGGTCGGTGGCACCAGCTTTTGTTTTTCCGGCAACACCTTGCCCATCGTTACTATGGCTTCCTTGGCTTTGCCCAGCAGCACGTCGAGCGCTTTGTCCTGCGCGTCGATACGGGCGATCTCGCTCTTTTGGAAGGCCGTCTCCAGTGTCTGTGCCACGATGATCCAGTCGAGCTCCGCCGTCTTCTTCGTCGCCGCCACGCTGCCGCGCAACTCGATGAATTGTTTTGCAGTCGTCGTATCCCAAATGCGCACAGAACCATCCGCACAGCCGGTGACGACCTGCTTGCCGTCGGCGGACATGGCGCTGCTCAAAACGGCCACTTTGCCTGCGGTGGTGATCTTTTTGATCAAGTCGGCACTCGCAGGAGTTGAAACCAGCTTCGCGGCACTCGCATCTGCTTTGCCCATGTCCAACTTCCAAATCTTCACCTCACGGAAACTGCCGCTCGCCAATTTCGTGCCGTCAGGATTGAAGGAAAGCGACTGCACCAGCGCCCGATGCGCCGCGCCGTTTTTTTCCGCTGGGTCGCTGATCTGCGCCACGAACTGCCGCGTCGCCAGATCATAAAGGTAAATCTGGTTGGAACGCCCACAGGCCGCATAACGACCATCTTTCGTCATTGCGACGCTGTAGATTGGATCAACGCTGGCCGAGAAGGCCTTCAGCACGACGGCACGCTCCTGCTGCACAGATGCTTTCGCGCCTTGGTCGATCCATTGCTTTAAAATCGCGATCTCCGCCGGGGTGAGATTCACCGCGCCAGATTTATTGTTCGGCGGCGGCATCTCCATGTCCTGGGTGTGGAGTGACGCTGCCACGACGAGGCTTTCCGCGCTTTTCCCCGGCACCAGAGCCGGTCCAGCCTCGCCGCCTTTGATCATCAGTTCCGGCGTCTCCATATTCAGATCTGCCTTCGTCGTGGTTTTGTTGTGACACGAGATGCAGTTCGTCTTCAGGAACGGATAGACGTCCTTGTAGAAGTCGAGGTCGGCAGCAATGGCTGATGACGTCAGCAGAGCGGCGAAAAGTGGAATCGTTTTCATCACTTGCTGGCGGTGGTGGGCGCGGCAGCCTTCACGCTAACACGAATCGGCTGCGAGATGAGGATCTCGACTGTGTCCGTCGGATTCGCGGCGGTCGTCACACTCTTCATGCGGGTCGATGCAGCGGTCATGGCGGCTTCGGCCTGCTTTTGCTTCTCGGCGGCTTTCTTTGCAGCCTCGGCATCAGTGGCAGCGAGTTTTTTGGCTTCCGCAGCAGCGGCGGCGAGCAGTTGCTCGGCTTTCTTTTGCTCGGCTTCAGCCAAAGGCACGGCGGCTGGGTTGTAGCGGTATTTGCAGATGCCGAGGCTTTGCAAAGCGAAGGTGTAATCACCCGGAGCAATCTTCAACTCGGCGAGATTGAGCGCGAGTTCGTGGGTTGCAGCTTTGAGCGGGATGTCGAACTCCTTGATGGCGCTGAAACCTTCACCGTAGGCCTTCACTTTGATCGAGGTGCCGTTGAATTCGTTTCGCCAGGTGAGCTTGAGGGGAATTTTCAGCGTCTCGCCTGCCTTGGCCTCGAAGACCTTGTTTTCGACGAGCGCGATGGTCAACGGCGATTGCTCGGAATCGGTGACGGAGACGGGAATGTCAGCCATGAGGCGCGGTGCGGGGATCTCGCCCTTCGCATCCTTCACAGACCATTCCATGCTCGCGACGCGAACAGGTCTTGTGACTTCTTTGCCACCGATGACGGCCTTGCCGGTGATTTTGGCGAGCGAGAAGCCACGCGGGGCATTGTCAGCGGCAGTGAGGATGAGGTGGCCGTAGTTTTTGCCTTTGCCGATCTTCAAACCGGCGGCGCTGACGCCTTGAGGCAGGTTTTCCATGCTGATGTCAATCTCGCCATCGAAGCCATCGCGGCGCTGCACAGCGACTTCAAACGCGCGCGCATCACCCTGGCGGAGTGCCATCGGTTTGGAAAGCGAGGCGCGGTCGCCATTGCGCAGCGTCATGTGAACGGCCCACGCAGCGAGCGCGAAGTCGGGCGCGGCCTGGCGCACAATGAGTCGATAAATGTTGTTCGCATCGGTGCGGGTGCCGCCGAAGAGATCGCGCACTTGGATTCGATAGGTGCCGTCTTCTTTGACCTCAAACTTGCCCATCAGATCCGGCGAACCCGCATCGTAAGGCGGGCCGTCGTAGCTGTAGCCGTTGCTGGTGACCTTCATCGGCGGCGCGATGTCGTAGAGTTCAGCCACATCGGTGAATTTGCCTTCTTTGATCTGTTGCACTAGCACGAAAGGATCGGTGTTGAGCCCGAGACGTTCGCTGGCGACCTCCACCCACCAAGTCTGACCTTTTTTGGCCGTGAACTCGAAGGTATCGACATCTGCGGCGGGATAGAAGGCACCCGCGATGTCGCAGGGCAGTGTGATCTTCTGCGCGTCCTTGTTGTTCGGCTCGGTTTCCTTCGTGGCAGCGTTGGCGGCGAGATCCGCAGGCGGCCACGACATGGCGCTGACCGTCTGTGTCTGCGGTTGAGGCTGCGCGGGGCTGTTTTGCAATGCGAGGCGGTAGAAGTGACGCTCGCCTCCCTGGTAGGTGAGATCGCTCACTTTGATGATGTAGGTGCCATCTGCAGGCGGTGTGAAATCGATGATGCCGCCCGTGCGGTTCACTTTGAGGTCCGCGCCCTTGCTGTCGGCCAGAATGAGCACCGGCGTGAGACGTGAGTCGATGCCGACCGCCGCGCAATCAATGGCGACGGGCTGGCCCTTCAGAGCCTGGAAGGAATAGAAGTCCACGGCTCGCTTGGTCATCGTGGCATTGCAAATCGTACCCACCGGCAGCGCCATCGCCGTTTCCACGGTGTTGTTGGCCTTGGTGCGCACGACCTCGGGCAGCTTGTTCACCGAAAACGCCCGCGCCGACGACACGCCGAGCCGCGACATCACCCTTGCATCATAAACACCCACCGCTGCGTCTGCGGCGATGTTGACGGTGAATTTATTCGGAGCACCTGCGACCGGCTTGGCCGTGATCTTCGGTGTGGAAAAGGTCAATTCGGTCACGTCCTCAATGTTTTCGCCCGTGATCGTGACTTCGACATTTTGCCCCGCCTGACCGCCCATCGGCATGACGGTGAGAATTCGTGGCAGCGGCAGCGTGACTTGCTGGGCAATGGCGGACGCGGCAAACAGAACGCTGGCTGCGAAGGTGAGGGTGGATTTCGAGAGCATGGTGTTAGTGGTTAAAAAGGAACTCCTTGGTGTTCATGAGCGCCCACAGCAGGTCTTCGTAGCCATTGCGTTTGGCGCGTTGGGAATCGAGCGGCTTGCCTGCGGCATCGTTGCGGGGCTTCATCAGATGCGTCTCGGCGATCTTCACTTCATCAGCCGTGGGCTCGCGAGAGTAGGTGGCGAGGTAGAGTTCGCGGATGCGTTTGGGCTCGGGCATTTCGGCTTTGGTGAGCTGCTCGGCACGGCCATTGGCGGCAGTGAGCTTGGCCTTCACGTCGGGGGCGTTCATCAAATGAAGACTCTGCGCGAGGCTGGCGGAGGAGACGCGCTCGCATTCGCAGACGCTGGTGTTATCAGGACGACCGAAGACCTTGAGAAACGGGGAGGCGCGAGTGTAGCTGTTGTCGGGCAGCGAGATGGCGCGGGTGCCAGCGGGCAGGTCGGCGAAGTCGGTCTTCGATGCGGTCACCATGTCGATGCTGTCGAGCAGGACCTCTGCGGTCATGCGTTTCGGGTAGTAGTGCGAGTAGGCCTGACGATCGACCGCGTTGTGCTCGTTTGGCATGGCGCTGAGCTGGTAAGTGTGGCTCTGCGCTATGATGCGGACGAGGAATTTGAGATCAAAGTTGCTGTCAGTGAAGTGTTTCGCCAAGGCGTCGATCAACTCGGGATTGGTCGGCGGATTGGTATCGCGCAGGTCGTCCTCGGGCTCAATGAGGCCACGCTTGAAGAAGTGCTTCCAGTAGCGATTCACGAGAGCTTTGGCGAAGAAGGGGTTGTCCTTCTTGCTCATCCAATCGGCGAGCGCGAGACGCGGATCGTCGTCGGGCGCGATGTCGAGCGGCGGCTCGCCAAGGCCTGCAGGCTTCAGCATGGCGCGTGTTTTGCGATGCTCGGTCTGCGCGGTGCCACGCTTGTGGAAGATGAGGTCCTCACCGGCGATGGCGGTGGGTTTGCGGCCGATCTGGCTGAAGAAGGCGGCCATGTGATAGTACTCGGCCTGCGTCCAGCGCTCGAAGGGATGATGATGGCACTGCGCACACTGCATGCGCACGCCGAGGAAGAGCTGCGCGACGTCCTCGACCTGCGTGGTGGGTTCTTTGACGCGTTTATACCAGGCGACGGGCGGATTGGAAACGATCGTGCCGGTGCTGGCGAGGATCTGGCGGACTAGCTGATCGTAGGGTGTGTTCGCGAGCAGATTGTCACGCATCCACGCGTGGAAGGCGAAGTTCGCGGTGATGTCGGCGGCCTCGGTGCGCTGGTTCTTGAGCAATGCGGTCCACTTGTTGGCGAAGAAGTCGGCGTAATCGGGCGAGTTGATGAGCGCTTCGACGGCACGGTCGCGCTTGTCGGGTGCTTTGTCGGCGATGAAGGCTTTGGTTTCCTCTAGTGTGGGCAACCGGCCGCCGATGTCGAGCGAGACACGACGAAGGAAGGTGCTGTCATCGCAGATGGGCGAAGGCGGGATGCCGATCTGCTTCAGGTTCGCAAACACATGCTGGTCGATGAAGTTCTTCACCGGCGGCACCACATCCACTGGTGCGCCAAGAGGCACGGAGACGCTGCACACGCTGACTTTGCCGCC
>CAXNGR010000262.1:0-6139 GCA_964201265.1 Verrucomicrobiaceae bacterium | reverse complement strand
TTGATCGTGCCCTTCTGGATCGCCGCATCCACATAGCTGGCGAGCCGCACGGCCTTGTTTTCCGCGCCAGGTCGTCCGCCATGCAGATGATACACTACGGGATACTTTTCCTGACTCGTCTCATACCCCGGCGGCAGGTAAATGTAGTACCCCACGTCGATGCCCATCGAGGCACTCTTGAAGGTCGCGTGCTTCACCGTTGGAGGCAGCGATTTCTTCGCCGACTCCGCATTCATCGGCGAAACCCACGAGAAAGGCTGCTCGGCAGCGGCTTTGGTCTTCTTCGCATTTTGAGCGAAGACAAGACTGGTGGAGGCGACAAGGAGGCAAACAAGGGCGCGGAGCATTCGCCTTGAACGAGGCTCGCCGCTCCATGTTGCCGTAGATTCGATTGGCAATCGAATCCGCAGCGGCTGGCGTCAGCCTGCCGCAATCAGCTCAGTTTCGTCGAGGGCCTGCATGCCTCCAAGGCATCTTGGAGTTGCCCCTTGAAGTAATCGTCGCCCTCAGCGCCAAACTGCGCGTGAATTTCCGTCAAGCTGGGCAGCAACGCCGGGTCACGCAGCTCCTGCGCTGCCTCCAAGCTCAAGGCGCTGATCACATCCCTCTCCCACTCTGCCAGCAGAGCTTCTTTCGTGCGAGGGTCACTACGACATGCCAGCCCCACGAGCGCCTCGCCACGGACTTCAAGATCGTCGTCATCCAAAGCATTGAACAACGCTTCCCGGAGTTCTGGTGTGTTGGCATCAGTCTGCGATCCGAGTCCAAAAACGGCCCAACTGCGCACCTCACGATCCACATCCGAGGTCAGGCGAATCAGACACGCGATCGCCGCCGCGCTATCATGGCCAAGGAGTCCAAAAGCGACTCCAAACCGAACTTGAGAATCAGCATGATCTGCCAACGCGACGAGATGCGGTACAGCGCGCATGTCGCCCCGATGACCGAGTCCGACTGCCGCGGAGGCAATGACATTGGGGTCTTCATCGGCCAGCAGGCGGATCAATTTCGTGACCGTCTCGTCCAGGAAAGTGCGATCACTCCAACCTAGTTGGGCCAGGACATCCGCTCCGACGGCTCGATCCTTGGGATCCTGGCTTCGGCTGTACTCAAGGCCGATCTCAAGCTCCTCCCGATTCCCTCGATAGTGAACAGTCGCCAGACTCGCGTCCGCTTTTTCATCACCATAAGCAGCTCGATAAGCCGCGACGATGCCCCGACTGGGAGTTGGATCGCGTTCACGCTGTGGATTGTGCCGAGGCATGGCTTGAATTTAAGCATGAACTGGCTCCACCAGCCAGCCACAGCTTCGGTTGCCAACCGAAGCTACGCGAAAATCCCGTTTACCACCTCGCCATACACATCGGTGAGGCGGAAATCGCGGCCGGCGTAGCGGTAGGTCAGCTTCAGGTGATCGATGCCGAGGAGATGCAGGATCGTGGCGTGGAGGTCGTGCATGTGGACTTTGTCCTTCACGGCGTAGTAGCCGAAGTCGTCGGTCTCGCCATACGCGAGGCCGGGCTTCACTCCGCCACCGGCGAGCCACATGGTGAAGCCCTGCGGGTTGTGATCGCGGCCGTTCGCGCCTTGAACGATGGGCGTGCGGCCGAACTCGCCGCCCCAGACGACGAGCGTGTCTTCCAGCAGGCCGCGTTGCTTCAAATCGGTGAGCAATCCAGCGATGGGGCGATCCACGGCGGCGGCGTTCTTCGTGTGGCCTTTGATGAGATCGCTGTGCTGGTCCCACACGTTCGGTGTGCTCACTTGGATGAAGCGCACGCCAGATTCGGCGAAGCGCCGCGCGAGGAGGCACTGGCGGCCGTAGTTGTCGGTCACCGCATCGCCGATGCCGTAAAGAGCTTTGATGTGCGCGGGCTCGTTTTCGATGTCCATAACACCGGGGGCCTCGCGCTGCATGCGGAAGGCCAGCTCCATGCTCTGGATCATGCCCTCGACGGGCGCGTGGCGCGTGCGCTCGAAGTGCTCGCGGTTCATGGCCTGCAAGAGATCGAGTTTGCGCATCTGCCCGGCGGAATCGCCGCTGGCATCGAGAAAGCGGAAGCTGGCGTCTTTGCCGAGTTTGCCTGCGCGACCGACGGTGGTGCCTTGATGCGCCGCTGGCAGGAAAGCGGAGCCGTAATTGCGCGGGCCACCATGCGTCGCGGGCGGGCTGATGCTGACAAAGGCGGGCAGGTCGGCATTTTCGCTGCCAAGGCCGTAGCTGATCCATGAGCCGATGGACGGGCGCACGAAATTGTCCGCGCCGGTGTGGATCATGCACACCGCCTGGCCGTGCGACTGGCCTTTGCTTTGCATGGAACGGATGACGCAGAGGTCATCAAGCCGCTTCGACACCTCGGGGAACAATTCGCTGCCCCACAGGCCCGCTTCGCCATGCTGCTGAAACTTCCATGGCGATCCGAGCAGCTTCGCCTGGCTCGTGGAGGATGGATCGAGGTTCTTCGCCGGCGCAAAGGGCAGCTTCTTGCCGTCCATCTGCTGGAGCTTCGGTTTGTAGTCAAACGTGTCCACCTGCGATGGCCCGCCGTGCATGAAGAGGAAGATCACGCGTTTCGCTCTCGGTGTGTGATGCAGCCCACGCGGCAAACTCGCCGCCGTGGCGATGCCATTGAGCGCCAGCGCCCCGAAACCGCAGGCGGCGGTCTGCAAGGCGTGGCGGCGGGTGATGTGGGGATACGTGTTCATGGCATCATTCGAGAAACAAAAACTCCGTGGAGGCAAGCAGCACATGCGCGAGATCGGCGAGAGCTTTTTCGCGATTATCGCTGGCGGTGTTGATGAAATCATTCGCACGCTTCGCTGCGGCGGCGCTTGGCGCACTTCCGAGGATGGTCTCATGCAGCCATGTTACCGGATCAGCCTGTGCGTAGGCTTGTTGAGCGAGTGTGGCGCCCTGTTTTTGCAGGAAGGGGCTGTTCAGCAGATACAGCGCCTGCGTGGGAACGGTGGTGAGGGGGCGGTCGCCGGAGACCATTTCGGGATTGGCGACATCGAAGATCTCCAACTCGGGCGCGAGATTGTTGCGAGCGACGGGCAGGTAGATGCTGCGGCGCAGTTCTTGGTCGAACTTCATCGGTTTGTCGAGATCTTCGCCGTAAGTGATCGCGGTGGCGGCGGCTTGCTCGAGTTTGAGTTCGCCGGTGAGGAAGAGCAGGCTGTCGCGAATTTCTTCGGCGGTGAGCCGACGATATGAGCGCCTGCCGAACAAACGATTTTCGGGGTCGGCGAGGGTGCGCGGTGATTTGGCCTCGGCGGCGAGCTGATAGGTGCGGCTGAGCACCATCTCGCGGATCAATGATTTGAAGGAGCCGCCACTGGCGCGGAACTTTGCGGCGAGATGATCGAGCAGCGCGGGATGCGTGGGTTTCTCACCCTGCACGCCGAAGTTATCGACAGTGCCGACGATGCCGCGCCCGAAAAGCTGCGCCCACAGGCGGTTCACGATCACGCGATCCAGCAGCGCATTCTCCGTGCTCGTCATCCACGCGGCGAGTTGCAGGCGACCGCTCGATCCGGCGGGAATCTTCGGCGCTTTGCCGCTATGCAGCACGGTGGGGAAGCTGCGCGGCACTGTGGGGCCGAGTTGATTCACCTCGCCACGGATGCGCAGATGGATGTCGCCCGCGTCGCGAGCATCGCGCGGAGCCATGGCCAGCTCAGCGTCCTTGAGCGCGTTCACCTGTTTGTCGAGCTCCTTAGTGAGCGCGGCGTTGTCCATCAGGAGCAGCGGATCGCCCGTGCTGCTGCCGTTGGCCATCGCCAGCGCGGTGGACTCGCGCTCGATGTCTTTTTCGGAGATGAACTGCACCGCATCGACGATCACATAGTCCTTCGTGCCCTGTGTGCCGACGATGACTTTCACGCGCCCGCCTTTCTCGAAATGAAAACGTCCGATGGGCTCGAACAGGCCGCCGATGGATGGCTTCTTCGTCTGGTCAAAGATGATCTCATGCACACCATCGAAGGCCTCGACGGTGATGGGCACACGCTTGTCGCAGTTGGCCTTTGCCGGATACGCGAGGCGCACCTCGTAGATGCCCGTCTCGGGCAAGGCACCGCGAAAGATGGCCTTCTTGACGCCTTGGCCCTGCTTGTCGTTGCGGATGTAAAAATCGCCGAAGCGGTTCTTCGACAGGCTGGATTGCTTCCAGTCGCCGACGAGTTCCGCGCTGGCCTCATCATAAATGACGCCCGCGAGCGGCAGTTTCGGCAGCGCCTTTTTGCCCGCGACGGTTTCCATGAAATCGCGCTCCACTTTGAGCCGCATCGCGAGTTCGAGCCGCGCCACTTTTTGCTTCAGCTCGGCATAGGCTGGCTCTGGCTGCGGCAGCGCCTGCTCCACCCAGCTCGCCACATTCACGCAGCCATTGCGTGTGCCCATGACGACCTCCGTGGAGCGGAAAAAGCCCGCGAGCGCGTAGTAGTCCTGCTGGCTGAAGGGATCGAACTTGTGATCGTGGCAGCGCGCACAACCAACGGTGAGGCCGAGGAAGGCGCGTCCAATCGTGTCGATCTGCTCATCCACCGTGTCGAGATGCAGCTTCTCCTTGTCGCGCTCCGTGAGCATCTTCGGCCCCAGCGCGAGGAAGCTGGAGGCAATCATCTGACTGCGACGCTGCTCGGGCGTCTTTGCGGGCATGAGATCACCGGCGATTTGCTCACGAATGAACTCGTAGAACGATTTGTCGTGGTTGAAGGCATCGATGACGTAGTTCCGGTAACGCCAGGCCTGGTAGAAAGTGTAGTTACGGTCCCCGCCGTTCGAGTCCGCATAACGTGCGAGATCCAGCCAGTAGCGGCCCCATTTTTCGCCGAACTGGGGGTTGCTGAGGAGCTTCTCGACATAGTCGGACAAGTCAGACGTGTCAGACTCGTCCGACGGTGGCAAGCCGGTGAGATCATAGCTGAGTCTGCGCATCAGCGTGACTCGCTCCGCATCGGCCGCAGGCGTGAGCTTGTTTGCTTCCAACTCCGCCAGGATGAACGCATCCAGCTCCTTGCGCGGCCAGTCCTGCCGCTTCACCGCAGGCGGTGTCGTGTTTTGCAGCGGACGAAACGCCCAGCCTTGGCGTGCCGCCGCGAAATCAATCGTCTTCTTCGTGCTCGCCGCCGCCATCGACTCCACCCGCGGATCAGGCGCGCCCATCGCGATCCATTGCTCCAAAATGCGGATGTCCTCCGGCGGCAGCTTCGACTTCGGCGGCATCTGCAGATCTTCATCCTCGTAGCGCACGCTGTGCATGAGCAGGCTCTTCTCAGGCTTTCCAGGCACCAGCGCAGGCCCTGCATCGCCACCTTTGCCCCAGCCTTCCTTGCGATCCAGCAGCAGGCCGCCTTTCTGCTTTCCCGCCTCCTGCGAGTGGCATTCGTAGCAGTGCTTCACCAGCAGCGGCCGCACCTTGCTCTCAAAAAACGCCACGCCGTCCGCCGCCGACGCCTGGGCGGCCACGAGGGCGGAGAGAGTTGGGAAAAGGAAACGAAGATGCACGAGTGAGAGAAGGCTGAAAACGAGGACTCTTGGACGGAAAAGATCGGGGCGGGGTGTCAGGGTCTTTCCAAGGAGACCTTTTCTGCATGTGTCATGTGACTACCGAAGGAGTGCCCCCCACGAACAAATTCGGGGCATCTCCATGATTTGTTCTTGTAAAGCGGGGCGGGAATTTGGCAGGCTGTTCAAACCGACTCACAAACCAACCATGGACCTCCCCCACCGCCTCCTGCGCTTTTTAGTCATCTCATTTGTTTTTCTCGGTTCTCAAAGCGTCTGCTTCGCGCAGGATGAGTTCAGTGTTCCCGGCCTGGACGAGCCCAAACCGGCTGCAGCCTCTGGTTCCAGCGCTCCTGAGGGCACGGTGGTTCAGGATGACACCAGCCTCTACGGCCTCATTAAAAAAGGCGGCTGGGCCATGATTCCCCTGGGTCTGCTTTCCATGGGGTCCATCGCATTGGGGGTGTTTTTCATGATGGACTTCAAGCCGAAGAACTTCGCGCCGAAGGAGCTTTCGGCGCAGTTGGAGGCTAAAATGGAGGCGGCGGACATCGCGGCTGCGGCGGAGATCGCGCGTTCGAGTCCGACCTGCCTGGGCACGGTGGTCTTCAGTGGAAGCGAGTATGTGCG
>CAXNGR010000261.1:0-6158 GCA_964201265.1 Verrucomicrobiaceae bacterium | reverse complement strand
GCCAGCGCCATGCGCCAAGGTGACTGGAAACTCATCGAGTTCTTCGAGGAGGGGGCGCTGGAGCTTTACGACCTGAAAAACGATCCCGGTGAGCAAACGAACCTCGCCGCTGCGGAAAACGCCCGACTCAAAGACATGCACACCGCCCTGCAAGCCTGGCGCAAGGACGTGAACGCGCTCATGCCCGTGCCGAATCCCCAATACGACCCGTCAAAGGCCGATCAGCTCGGCAAGGGCGACAAGGCGGAGCGCAAGAAGCGGCAGAAGGAATAGGCGCGGTGCCGCGTTCGGGGGTGGCAGCCCTGCTGCCGTCGAAGTCTCCGGATCACCGTGGCAACCTCGCCGCTGGCGCAAACGCGAGAGCACCAAGACGACACATCACCTTGAAACACTCGACGGCCAGCAGGCAGGCCTCCCGAAAGCGGCAGCAGGCTACCGCAAACCAGGTGACTCCAGCCGGTTTGAGAAGCTCAGAGCGTCGCGAGCACTCACCGCACCCACTGCCAAGATGAACCGAGAAGATGAAGTCCAGGAGTCCTCCACGGGGGTGCCTTAGCCCTGGCTAATGCGTCAGGATGTCTTCGATGGCATCGGGCTTGTCATGCGTGCCGAGGCGATCCACGAGCGTGGCGCTGGCTTCATTGAGGCCGAGCACTTCGACCTCCTTGCCCTCGCGCCGGAATTTCAGGACGACTTTGTCGAGCGAGGCAACAGCGGTGAGATCCCAGAGGTGGGCGTGCGAGACATCGAGGCGGATTTTCGAGACGGCTTCCTTGAGATCAAAGGCACGCATGAATCCACCCGCCGAGGCGAAGAAGAGCTGTCCGACAACGGTGTAGGTGCGGCAGGTGCCTGATTCATCCCTATCGCTGCTGATGCGCAGGAAATGGGCGACTTTTCGCGCGAAGGACAAGGCGCTGAGCAATACACCCACGCCGACGCCGAGAGCCAGATTGTGCGTGAAGACGACGACGGCCAGGGTGCTCAGCATCACGATGCTGGAGGTGCGCGGGTGCAGGCGCATGTTTTTAAAGGAAGCCCACGAGAAGGTGCCGATGGAGACCATGATCATCACGGCGACGAGCGCTGGCATGGGGATCTGCTTCACCCACGGATTCAGCACCACCAGCAGTATGAGCAGGAACACACCTGCCACGAGGGTGGAAAGCCGCCCTCGCCCGCCGGACTTCACATTGATGACCGATTGCCCGATCATCGCGCAGCCCGCCATGCCGCCGAAAAGGCCGGCGACGATGTTCGCGATGCCCTGGCCGCTGCACTCGCGGTTCTTATCGCTCGGCGTGTCTGTCATCTCATCGACGATCTGCGCCGTCATCAGGGACTCCAGCAGCCCCACAGCCGCGAGACCCGCCGAGTAAGGGAGCACGATCCACAGCGTCTCCAGCGTCCACGGCACCTGCGGCCAGAGGAAGATGGGCAGGGAATCCGGCAGTTCACCCAGATCCCCCACGCGGCGCACATCCAGCTTGAAGACGATGGCGATGAGGGTCATCACGATGATCGCCACCAGCGGTGAGGGCACTGCTTTGGTCAGCCGTGGCAGCAGGTAAATGATGGCGAGTGAAGCGGCGACCATGGCATACATCGGCAGTCCCGCGCCTTTGAACTCCGGGAGCTGCGCCATGAAGATCAAAATCGCCAGCGCATTGACGAAACCCGTCATCACCGATTTCGACACAAAGCGCATCACATCGCCGATGCGCACCAGCCCCGCGATGATCTGAAACACACCGGTCAGTAGCGTGGCCACCAGCAGGTAGTGCAGCCCGTGCTCCTTCACCAGCGTCACCATCAGCAGTGCCATGGCGCCCGTGGCAGCGGAGATCATGCCGGGCCTGCCGCCGAAGAAAGCCGTGACCACCGCGATGCAAAACGACGCATACAGTCCCACCTTCGGGTCCACGCCCGCGATGATGGAGAAAGCGATGGCCTCCGGGATGAGGGCCAGCGCGACGACCGTTCCGGCCAGGAGATCAGCGCGGATGTTGGAGAACCATTCTTGAGAGAGATTTTTGGAGAACATGAAGACAGAAAAGCACGAAAAGTGGGGGGCTCTCCCAAGCCCGTGTTCCAGGGAGAGCGGGATGCCTCATCAGGATCTGGATGAGGTGTGAAAGGATGCCTGGAGCCTCGGCCAGCGGGGACGCCGCCTTCAGACTTCCAAAACCCAACTGCCTTCCGCTAAGGCGGAGCTTGCTCAGAGGTTGCGAGACGGGACGGCATGAATTTCAAAAGACGGGCGCGGAGAGTCGGGAGATGCGCCTCTACTGCAAGCGACAACACGAACGCTGCCACTCCAATCGTGCTGGCCGCTACAGGGTGGCGGCTTGCCCAGGCTGCTTTCCCGGTCGAGGATGATGTGTGAACGCAACTCCGACGGAAATCCTCGCCACCACGCTTTTTGCCCTCGCCGTTCTACACACCTTTTCGGTGAAACGCTTCGCACACTGGGCGCACCAATATCCGAGCGGATCGATTCAAGAGAACCTGCTGCACTTCCTGGCGGAGACGGAGGTGGTCTTCGGCCTGTGGGCGGCGACTTTGTTTGCGGGCATCGCGGCGCTCAAAGGCTCCGTGCATGAGGCGGTCGTGTACATTGAGAGCCTGAACTACACCGAGCCGAAATTCGTCCTCGTCGTCATGGTGGTGGCCGCCACGCGGCCCGTGGTGAAGCTGGCGGAGAGTTTCATCTCGTTCATCGCGCGTTTGCTGCCGATGACGGAGAGCTTGGCGTTTTATGGCGCAGCCTTGTCCGTCGGCAGCCTGCTGGGTTCCTTCATCACCGAGCCGGCGGCCATGACGCTACTCGCGCTGGTGCTAAAGCGTCGTTATTTTGACCGTGGCATCAGTTTGAAGCTGGCCTATGCCACGCTGGGTCTGCTGTTTGTGAATGTGTCCATCGGCGGCACGCTCACGCACTTCGCGGCACCGCCGGTGCTCATGGTGGCGACGAAGTGGGAGTGGGACACGCTGTTCATGCTCACCCACTTTGGCTGGCGGGCGGCGGCGAGCTGCTTCGTTTCCACGGCGATGGTGATGTGGGTGTTTCGCAAGGAGCTGCAAGGCATCAAGCCCGCGCCGAATCCCAGCGCGGCCATTCCGGTGTGGCTCACGCTCGCGCATCTCGGCTTTCTGGCTGCCGTCGTTGTCTTCGCACATCACCCGGATGTGTTTTTCGGGGTGTTCATGATGTTCCTCGGTCTGGTGACCGCCACGCGGGAGTATCAGGACAACTTGAAGCTGCGTGAGGGCTTGCTCGTCGGCTTCTTCCTCGCGGGACTCGTCACACTCGGCTCGTTGCAGTCTTGGTGGCTAAAGCCGCTCATTGAAGGCATGGATGGAGCCACCTTGTTCTTTGGCACCACCGGTTTGACCGCGCTGACGGACAACGCGGCACTGACCTACCTCGGTTCGCTGGTCGAAGCCATCACGCCTGAATTGCAATACGCTCTGGTGGCGGGTGCGGTGACGGGGGGCGGCCTCACCGTGATCGCCAACGCACCGAATCCCGCCGGTGTCGGCATTCTGCAAAACGCCAAGGCCTTTGGCAGCGAGGGCATCAGCCCCATGGGCTTGTTCCTCGGAGCGCTGCCACCGACCGCGGTGGCGATTGTGTTCTTCTGGCTGGTGCGCTGATCAAGCCGCGCGGCTGGCTCAATGGTTGAAGACAAACTCAGCCGAGTTCAGCAGGCTCCACAGCACGTCTTCAATGGCTGCTTGACGGTGCTGCACCCCCACATCAAGCGCTTTCCCCGCGATGGCCGATTCGTCCGCGTCCGGCAGTCGTGAGTAGCAGGCCAGATACAGTTCCTCAGCGATCTGCTGCGGGGTCAGAGTGCTCTTGGCGAGGCGTGTGGCACGGCCTTTGGCGCTGGTGAGCATTTCCTGCAGCTTGCTGGAATTCATGAGATGCAGCGCCTGCACGACGCTGGGCTTGGCATCGCGCTCGCAGGGGCACTCAGAGCTGGCGTTCGGACGGCCGAAGGCGTCCATGAACTGACTGTCGAGCTTGTGATTCCAGGTCTGTTTCGCCAGCGCGTCCGGTGGCAGGCCAGAGAAGGTTTCCTTGACCTCGGTGACGGCGCAGACGGCATCCAGCAGCGTCTCGGCGGGCAGGCGGCGGCGGTAGCTGCGGCTGTAGTTCTTCAAATCGGCCACGTTCGTCTCATTCGGCAGGCTGCTGAGGCGATAAGTCTGCGACAGCATGATGGTGCGCATCAGGTGCTTCAAATTGTAGCCGTGCTTCACGAAATCCTGCGCCAGCCATTCGAGCAGCGGGCCATTGGAAGGCGGATTCGAGGCGCGGAAGTCATCCACGGGATCGACGATGCCGCGGCCCATGAAGCTGGACCAGGTGCGGTTCACCACGGCCTGAGCGAAGTAGGGGTTCTTTGGGTTGGTCATCCAATCGGAGAGCACGGCGCGCGGATCTTGAGTTTCAGCGATGGGGATTTCCTTGTCGGCAGGCGGACGCGGTTTCAGCGAGGCTTTGGTGACTGGATGCTCAATGCTTGCGTTGCCGGGAGCGAACCACATCTGCTCGGGCTCGCCGCTGATCGGCGCGGAGATGCCCTGGCCCTTGCGCTTCATCTGTGTGAAGAACGCGGCCATCTGGTAGTAGTCGGTCTGGTCCCATTTCTCGGTTGGATGATGGTGGCACTTCGCGCACTCCAAACGCACGCCGAGGAAGATCTGGCCGATGAAGGTGGCGGCGTCGATGGGTTCGCGTTTGTCACGCCAGATGGCGACGGGACCATTCTTGTGCGTGTTGCCTTCGGCGGTGAGGAGTTCGCGTGTGAAGCGGTCCCAGGGCTTGTTCTCACGAAAACTCTGCCTGATCCACTGATCCAGCAGATAGACCGGCTTCACACCGACGCGTGAGGGATTCGGACGAATGAGGTCGCCCCACTTGGTGGCCCAGTGATCGGCCCATTCGGGACGTTCGAGCAGTTGAGCGACCCATTGCTCGTACTTCGACGGATTTTTGTCCGCGAGGAAGGCGCGGGCTTCCTCCACCGTGGGCAGCATGCCGATGGCATCCAGCGTGCTGCGGCGCAGGAACTCGGCGTCGCTGCACGTCTCACTGGGCAGATGGCCGAGCTTTTGCAGGCGGGTATAAACGAGTTTGTCGATCTCGTTGCGCACGGTCAGCGTTGCATAGCGCTCTGGTGGGAACAGTTTCTCGGCAGGCACCGCCACGCGTGAGATCGCCACCTGGCCCATGTAACGTGCCACGATGACGGTCTCGCCGCTTTCCGTGCTCGTCTTGAGCTTTCCTGTTTCATCGACCACTGCGATGGCTTTCTCCGACGAGATGTAATCCGTCAGCGCAGTCACATCACGCGTGGAGCCGTCACTGTACTTCGCCATCACCTTCAAGACCTGCTCCTCGTTCTTGCGGTAGGTCTTCTCGCCCGGCGTGACCTCAATGCCCGCCAGCGCTGGCTGGTTCGGCGTTTCATACGGCATGCCCTGGCGAATCCACTCCGCGACGGTCTTGGCCGATTCCGAGTCTGGCTCAAAGCGCTGCCCGCCCTCGTGCTGCACACGCACCGTGGCCTTTTGCAGAATGAGACTGTCCTCCGGCAACGCGGGGAAGACACGGCGGCCACGCGAATCGTTCACGAACTCCATGTAATCAGTCTTTGGGTCGAAGGCGAAGATCGAGAGGCGGAAACCGGCCTGCCCGCTCGCTTTCGCATGGCAGGAGCCGAGGTTGCAACCCGCCTTGGTGAGGATGGGGAGGATGTCCTTGGTATAGGAGAGCGTGGGGGGAGGGGAAGTGTTAGAGGTCAGAGGTGAGACGTTAGACGTGAGTGGTGAGAGGGCCGCTTTCTCGTCGAGCTTGATGACTTTGCCGCTGTGCAGGGCGGCATAGATGTTTTTGCCGTCGGCGCTCATCACGGCGGTGTTGGGCACGCTTTCGAGGCTGATCAGCTTCTTCTGTTTGCCCGAGGTGAAAGCGAGACGCACACCATCGTGGGTCTTCAACTCGGTCACGCCATGCACGCCACCGCTTTCGGTGAGGTAGGTGAGGCTGGTGGCGTCTGGCGACCACATGAGCGCGTTCACGCCCGCAGATTTGTCTCCCAGCAGCATCAGCATCTCCTTGCTGGCGATGTCCCAGACCTTGAGGT
>CAXNGR010000260.1:0-6165 GCA_964201265.1 Verrucomicrobiaceae bacterium | reverse complement strand
TCCTTTACGGAAACCGTGGTTCCCAAACTTGACGGCCTCACGGAACGCGTCACCTGGAGCATGCCTGACAGCTTAGGCTTCATCATCGGGGGCGGACTCGGCGGCCTGATCGTTCCGGGGGGAGTCAGTCCCACTCCCACCAGCAAGTTTTTCAGGACCCGAATCACTGCTTTTCCAAATCCGTAGCGATCATCCGGTCAGGCCTTCAAATGATCGGACGGATAATGAAGTCGTAATGTGGTGTTAGCCAACTCCAGCAAGGCACCTCAATCCAACCATCAATCCCCGCCACCCGCGACCTTTGGCGTGTTGCCGAGGGCTTCTTTGACGGCGGCGACCGCGTAGTCGCGGTTGAGCTTGGTGATCCAGCGGACGCTGATCTCTTTCGGGCAGGCGGCTTCGCATTCGTATTGGTTGGTGCAGTTGCCAAAGCCTTCTTTGTCCATCTGGCGGACCATGCCGAGAGTGCGGCGATCCTTTTCAGGCTGGCCTTGAGGCAGAACATTGAGCTGGCCTGCCTTGGCGGAGACGAAGAGCATGGCGCTTGCGTTTTTGCACGCGGCCACGCAGGCACCGCAGCCGATGCACGCCGCAGCGTCCATGGCGGCATCAGCCACGACTTTGCCGATGGGCAGGGCGTTCGCATCCTGCGGCGCACCGGTGCGCACGCTGATGAAACCACCGGCCTGCTGGATGCGATCAAACGCACCGCGATCGACGACAAGGTCTTTGATCACGGGGAAGGCCTTCGCACGGAAGGGTTCGACCCAGATGGTGTCACCCGTGCGGAACTTGCGCATGTGAAGCTGGCAGGTCGTGGTGGCCTTTTCAGGGCCGTGCGGCACGCCGTTGATCTGCATGGAGCACATGCCGCAGATGCCTTCGCGGCAGTCGTGATCAAAAGCGACGGGTTCCTGACCTTTGGAAATGAGGCGCTCGTTCACGATGTCCATCATTTCGAGGAACGAGGCATGATCCGGGATCTCCGGCGCTTCGATGTCCTGGAAGTGACCGGGCTGACCTGCGTTTTGACGCCAGACTTTGAGGTGAAGATTGAGTTGGGACATGGAGGTGAGTGAGGGCTTGGAAAAGGTTCAGGCGGCGAGGGCGAGGTGATCGATCTCCTCGCTGATCTGAGCGATGTTGAGGTGGATCCACCGCGTGTCTCCGACGTAGTAGTCGAGCGCCTGCGTGGCACGCGATTTGAGCTGCGAGGAGGTGAAATAGCGATGCTGCGCCAGTGCGACGATGTCCGCCCGGTCGTTTGGCGAGAAGCGCGAGAGCTTCGAGACGGCTAGATCGAGTGGGCAGAAGACCAGCAGATGAATCAGACGGCGTTCGTTGCCGATGCCTTCCCAGGCGACGCAGGACTCACGGTGATCGGGATGCAGCAGCGCAAAGGTGTCGTTGTAAGTCGGATCGAGGTAGATCGAAGACTGTTCGCCGGTTTCCCGGAAGTAGCTGATGACCAGCTCCTCGTGAGGCAGGAGCAGACGCCGGGAAAAAGTGGCGTCCACGTCATCGGTATAGCGTGTGCCGCAATGATAATGCACGGCCATGCCTCCGGCGAGATACATGCCCACAGGCTCTCCCGCGTAGCCGCTCTCGCGGAGAATCGCGTCGATGCGATCCATCATGGTGCTCATGGCGATGGTAAGCTCGGGGTGAAGGCTATGCATGGCCCAGCCTCCTTTTCAGCATGCTGGAAAAACGCAGGCAATCAAAGCGCAGCGCTTTCGCCAGGGATTCAAATGTGACTGGAACACCGTCCAGGAGACGTGTCGCCAAAGCATCGAGCTTTTGTTTGTGCCCGAACCAGTCCACTCCGGCCAAAAAAAGGCACACGGCGGCCATTTCGCGCTTTTCGACGTGCTCGAATCGCGTCCACGCGTCCGCGCAGAAGTCACCGCGCTGCGTGGCGCAGAAACTCAGCAGTTCGGACTCGGATTCGCGGGTCATGGCGGTCTTGATGCGGCTTATTTATAGCTGCGGACGGCGAGATGGACCTCTTCGAAGGTCAGCGGCTCCTTGTTGAGCGTGGGCTTGGCGAAGTCGCCGGTATAGCCCCAGGCGGCGGCGTAGCTGAAGTTTTCGTCGTCGCGTTTTGCCTCGCCATCAGGGTATTGGTGCTCGGTGCGGAAGTGACCGCCGCAGCTTTCTTCGCGGTTCAAGGCGTCGAGGCAGAGCAGCTCAGCGAACTCCATGAAGTCGGCCACGCGTCCGGCTTTTTCGAGCTCGGGATTGCAGGCGTCGCCACTGCCGGGGACGACGACATTGGTGCGGAACTCTTCACGCAGCTCGGGGATGCGTTTGAGAGCTTCGGTGAGGCCGGCGCGGTCGCGTGCCATGCCGCATTTGTCCCAGACGAGGAGACCCAGCTCGCGGTGGAAGCTGTCCACGCTGCGCTTGCCTTTGCTGTTGAGGAAGCCCTTCGTCTGCGCGGTGCAGACTTCGAGCGCCTTCTTAAACTCCGGATGCTCGGTGGTGATGCTGCCGGGCTTTTGATGCACGAGGTAGTTTGCGATGGTCGTCGGGATGACGAAATAGCCATCGGCGAGGCCTTGCATGAGCGCGGAGGCACCGAGGCGGTTCGCGCCGTGATCGGAGAAATTTGCCTCGCCGAGCACGTGCAGGCCAGGGAGGTTGCTCATGAGGTTGTAGTCCACCCACAGGCCGCCCATCGTGTAATGCACGGCAGGGTAGATGCGCATCGGCTGCTTGTAGCCGTCTTCGCCTGTGATCTTTTCATACATGGCGAAAAGATTGCCGTAGCGCTCGGCGATGGTCTTTTGACCGAACTGGCCGATGGCCTCCGCGAAGTCGAGATACACACCTCGTCCGCCGGGGCCTACGCCGCGTCCGTCATCACAGGCTTCTTTGGCGGCGCGGGAGGAAATGTCACGCGGGGCGAGGTTGCCAAAGCTCGGATATTTGCGCTCCAAGATGTAGTCGCGGTCTGCTTCAGGGATTTGTGCCGCTGGCTTGCCGACATCGGCTGCGTTTTTCGGCACCCAAATACGGCCGTCATTGCGCAGCGACTCAGACATGAGCGTAAGCTTGCTCTGATAATCGCCGCTCACGGGAATGCAGGTCGGGTGGATCTGCGTGTAGCAGGGGTTCGCGAAGTAAGCGCCCTTCTTGTGCGCACGCCACGTCGCGGTGACGTTGCAGCCCATCGCATTGGTGGAGAGGTAGAACACATTGCCGTAGCCGCCGGTGCAGAGCAGCACCGCATCGCCCGCGTGGGATTCGATTTTGCCGGTGACGAGGTTGCGTGTGATGATGCCCTTCGCGTGACCATCGACGGTCACCACATCGAGCATTTCCGTGCGCGGATACATCTGCACACCGCCTGCGGCGATTTCCTTGTTCAAAGCCGAGTAAGCACCGAGCAGCAGCTGCTGGCCGGTTTGGCCACGAGCATAAAACGTACGGCTTACCTGAGCGCCGCCAAAGGAGCGGTTCGCGAGCATGCCGCCGTATTCACGGGCAAAGGGCACGCCCTGGGCCACGCACTGGTCGATGATGTTCACGCTGACCTCGGCGAGACGATGCACATTGGCCTCGCGAGCGCGGAAATCGCCGCCTTTGACCGTGTCATAAAAGAGGCGATGCACGCTGTCGCCGTCGTTTTGGTAGTTCTTCGCCGCGTTGATGCCGCCCTGAGCTGCGATGGAGTGCGCACGACGGGCGGAATCTTGGAAGCAGAAGCACTTCACCTTGTAGCCCAGCTCCGAGAGCGTCGCCGCGGCCGAGGCGCCGGCTAGGCCGCTGCCCACGACGAGCACGGTGAACTTGCGCTTGTTCTTCGGATTGATGAGCTTCGAGTCCTGCTTGTGCTTGGACCACTTCATGGCCATCGGGCCACTGGGAATATGAGATTCGAGAGACATGGCGGAAAGGAGCAAAAAGGGTTCAGAATCAGCGACCGTAGCCGAAGAGCCAGATGGAGAGGACGATGGCGGCGTTTCCGGCGAAGATCAGGCCCGCGAAGGCATAACCGGCCTTTTTGAAGAGCGGCTCGGACTTGTCCGTGCTGATGCCGAGCGTCTGGAAGAGGCTGCTGAAGCCGTGGCTCAGGTGGCTGGAGAGCAGCGCCGTGGCGATGAGATAAAAAATGGACGCCGGAGTCCATGAGAAGCCCGCAATGACCATGCGATAGACATCATGCACCGTTTCGCCGTGCAGCGTGGTCTTGTAAGACGCATAATCGTTCCCGATGCGCACTGTGAAGTGCAGCAGGTGATAGATGATGAAGGCCAGGATGGTCAGGCCGCTCCAGATCATGATGTGGGAGGACTTGCTGCTCACCTGCGCCTTCTGCATGCCATATTTATCTTGGCGGGCGGCGTTGTTGGCTCGGGTGAGGGAAATGGTGGCGACAATGTGTATCGCTACTGCCGCCAGCAGGCCGATGCGAGCGATCCAGACCCCGCCGCCATGAAGGGCTGTCTGGAGCAGGTGCCCGTATTCATTGATGGCGTCTTTTCCGGCAAAGATCAGCAGGTTGCCGATCATGTGGCCGAGAACAAATCCCAGCAGCACGAGGCCCGTCAGGGCCACCAGAATCTTCTTGCCGATGGAGGAAGCGTAAAATCGCGAAAGGGAGTCAAAAACAGCGCTCATGTGGGAAGGAATTCATCATGGGCATACGTCAGAGCGATGCAACCGGGATTCAGGTTTTCGTGCCGCAGATGCTGTTAAATACTGCTCTGAAGCTGAGATGCCTTCCCCACTTTTTTCAGTCCCATCAGACCATGCGGAGTGTTGGAGCGGGTGATCAGAATCGAACTGACGTATGATGCTTGGGAAGCACCTGCTCTACCATTGAGCTACACCCGCGAATGCTGGCGGAGTGTGAACGGTGGAAAGTGATTGTCAATCAGGGGCTGTGAGCGCTGCAGGGGTGAAAAGTCCCGCTTCTTCCTAGAGGTAGGTGCTAAGACTGCCCCAAGTGGCACGCACATGTTCTATGCGTTAGCTAGAGGGGAACATGAGGAAGTGAGAGCGTTCCCGGCGGAGATTTGGCAGGTCGCGCCAATTTTCGCAGGCTTCCGCATTTTTGATGGTTGAGAGGACCGGGCGCGGACGTAAACTCCCGCATGAAGCGAGCATTCTCCTCCGCATTTTACCTTGGTGTCATTCTTGTGGCGGCCTTCATGTCGCAGCCGCTCTCCGCTCAAACCCAGCAGGTGGATGAGAAAGAACTCCGCGAATGGGCCGACCGTGGCGACGCTGACGCGCAGTTTGAGCTCGGCCTGCGCATGATCACCGGGGAAGGGGTGAAAAAAAATCTCGCTGAAGGCGTGAAGTCCATCGAGAAGGCCGCCAAGCAAAAACACCTTCGCGCCCAGCACATTCTTGGCACACTGCATGAGGACGGCATCGGTGTAAAAAAAGACCTCGCCAAGGCCGCGGAATGGTACAAAACCTCGGCAGACCTCGGTTTTGCGCTTTCGCAGAGCAGTCTGGCCGTTCTTTATGAAGAGGGCAAAGGGGTGAAGAAAGACCCAGCCAAAGCGGCGGAGTGGTTCAAAAAAGCGGCGGATCAGAATCACCCGCCCTCGCAGACAGCCTATGCTTCCAAGCTCGAGCGCGGAGACGGCGTCCCCAAAAGCACCGCCAAGGCAGCGCTCTGGTATCTCAAGGCCGCCCAGCAGGACTGGGTTCCTGCCATGACCCGCCTTGCGAACCTGTACTACACTGGTCAGGGGGTGCCGGTGGACTATCGCCGCGCTGGTGCTTGGTATCAGCGTGCGGCGCGCTCCGAAGACCCCTGGGCCGCCAACAACCTCGCTTGGTTTCTTGCCACCTGCCCGGAGGAGAACCTGCATAACGGAGAGACGGCGGTGCTTCTCGCCCGTCGTGCCTTGAAGCTCGTGGCCGAGGCTGCGCAGAGTGACGAGCAGCCCTATGAGATGATTGACACCATGGCTGCCGCCCTTGCCCGCAATGGCGAATTTAAAGAGGCCGAGCTCTGGCAGCAACGCTCCTTGATCATGCTCAAGGAAGACAGGGACCTACCCCAGGACGACCAGCAGAAGCTCAAGGACGAGTTTGAGACACGGCTCAATCTCTACCAAAAAGCCACTCCCTTTGCCGAACCTGAGCCGAAGGGCGAGGATGAGGCCGAGCCGCTACCGCAGGACACTATTTTGCAGGATG
>CAXNGR010000259.1:0-6178 GCA_964201265.1 Verrucomicrobiaceae bacterium | reverse complement strand
GGCCTTCCTCGATCTGCTCGCGCAAAAACTTCGCTGCGTCCTTCAGCTTCGTCTTCGGGCGCACTTTCGTGATGATCTTCACGCCATCGCGTGGCTTCTGGTCGATCGTCGAGACCTCCAGATCGCCGTAAATCGTCAGCGTCAGCGTGCGCGGGATCGGCGTGGCCGTCATCACCAGCACATCCGGCGTATCGCCCTTGCGGATCAGCTTCGCTCGCTGCGCCACGCCAAACTTGTGCTGCTCATCAATGACCACGATCCCCGTGTTGTGCATCAGCTCCGCGTCATGCAGCAACGCATGCGTACCGATGACTATGTCCGGTTTATCCACGCTGCTCTTTCCGCGCATCAATTCCAAGCCATCACCGTCCTCGCGCTTCGATCCCGTCCGCAGCGCCACGCGCAGGCCTAGCGGCTCCAGCCACTTCCTCGCATTGCGCGCATGCTGCTCGGCCAAAATCTGCGTTGGCGCCATCAGCACCGCCTGCCGACCTGATTCGACCGCCCTCAGCATCGCCGCGAAGGCCACCACCGTTTTGCCGCTGCCCACATCGCCATGCAGCAGGCGGTTCATCGGCGCGCCGGAGGCCATGTCGCCGTGAATCTCGTCCAGGCAGCGTTGCTGCGCTGGCGTGAGCTGGAAGGGCAACTCGTTGAAAAAATCACGCAGTAGCTCGCCTGTGCCGATTTGTTTGCGACCGCCGGATTCGATCACCCGCCTCTTCCGCCGCGCCACGCGAAGTTGGTAACCGTAAAACTCCTCTAGCGCGAGATAGCGCCGCGCCTGCTCCAGTTTCTCCATGCTGGAAGGAAAATGCACCTCCCGCAGCGCTAGCGATCGCGTTTGGCCTGCAAACTCGCCCTCCGCGCTCGGCGTTGGCAGCAGATCCTCGCAAAACGCTCGTGGCAGCGCCTGACACACATGCCACGCCGCCACCCGCAGCGCTTTTTGAGTCATCGCGCCCTTCAGGCGGTAGATCGGCGTGATGCGCCCCGTGTGAATCTGCTCCGCATCATCATCCGCACCGCCTTTGACAATCTCATACTCCGGGTGCGACATGCTCAGGCGGCCCTTCGAGTCCTTGATCACGCCATAGACGATCAATTCCTGCCCTTCGGCCAGCACCCGGCTCATGAACGGCATGTTCCACCACTTCAGCGTGAGCTGCTGGCCCAGCAGCCCCGTCGCATGCCGCACCACCGCCTCAAACACCCCGGAACGCCCGCCAAAGAACTTGTTCCCCGTCTTCGTGATCAACACATGATGGCACGACGGCAGCGGCCCAGCCTGAAACGCCAGCGCCTGCATCTGCCGCCGGTCCTCATGCCGGAACGGCAGATGCCACACCACATCCGCCACCGTCTTGATCCCCTCCTTCCCCAACAACCGCGCCGCATGCGCAGGCAGGCTGGCAACATCGGCAAGAGACAGATCGAGAGGAATCACTTCGTGAGATGGAATGCGCGAGTGAGAGTGTCAACAGGAGTGCATGCCCGCAAGGCGATTGCACGCCTGCCATTTGAAGGTAGCTTCGGCTCATGAGCACGATCACCCTCGAATATCCCCCGTCCTGGCTTGCGGCCATGGGCGTGGACGCGCCACAGTTCGCGGCGGACACGAAGATCGCGGCGGCCATGAAGCTGTTTGAGCGCCACCGGCTTTCCAGCGGCCAGGCGGCCCAGTTGGCCGGGATGACTCGGGTGGAGTTTTTGCTCACCTGTCGCCAGTGGGGCGTTTCCAGCGTGGATTGGGATGAGGAAGACCTGGCGGCTGAGTTCAGCGGCACTCTGCCCGTTGTCTCTGAATGAGCACCATCGTCTGCAATTCAGGGCCACTGATCGCCCTTGGTGGCATAGACCAACTCGGTCTGCTCCGGTCTCTGTTCGGCACCGTCTGCATTGCTGCCGAGGTGGCTGCCGAATGTCAGGCCGGTGGTGTTTCCAAAACGGGCCTGAAGGCGTTTCGTGCCGCCTCCTGGCTTCAAGTGGTTGATCTTGGAACTTCACCCGATCCGTTGCTGACCTCACTGCTCGACTTGGGCGAATCCAGGGCCATCGAGCTGGCCCTGCGTCATCCACCCGCCGTGCTGCTCATGGACGAGGCACGCGGCAGACGCGTTGCCCGCGATGTTTATGGGCTGCAAGTCGTCGGCACCGGTCGCATTCTGGTGGAGGCCAAACACGCAGGCTTGATTGCCTCGGTAAAGCCTTTGATCGAAGCCATTCGGAACAACGGCTACTGGCTTTCGGATCGCGTCGCGCCGGAAATTCTCCAGCAGGCAGGAGAGTGAGTAGGCATGCTTGACGGCGAGCCTGAGTTGTTGTGGGATGCTCACTGCACAATGATCGCGTTCATCTTTAGATTATATTGCTGCTGGTGGTTCGGGCGCGAGGCGTTCCGTATTGGCATTACCGCAAAATGCGTGGGGGTTGTTAACTGGTGGTGGCGTTTCCTTGGTGCGATGGCTGTATCAGGAGTACTGGGGTTAATGGGAGCTGCTTTGCAAGATTCAAGGACAACGATTAGCCAACAATGGGAGGAGCTGGTCATTGGCATGCTGGCAGTATTATTTATGGCGCTGCCTATTGCGGCAGTTTGCTGGATGGTGGGCAAGCACAAGCGGCCCAATCACATTAAACAAGCACCGGCGGCGCTCGATCCAATTGTACATCTGTCTAATGACGGGCTGCGATCGGGGCCTTTTACGGGTGGCACGCGCGAAGGCTGTAGCATGAAGCCGAATAATAAATCGACGACCGGGCTTTTGGCTATTGTTTGTACGCTAGCAGTCGTGGCCGTCGTCGCATCGATCTACTCGTCTTGGAACAAGACTAATAAACTGGTGATTCAATCTTCAGAAGTGTTTTTCAATCTCCAGGCGAAAAACCCGAATGATTGCGCCGAGTGTCAAATTTACCTGCATAATCCATCTCGATCACCGGTTGCAAGTCGTGTTCTACTGGAAGCAGTGCCGGATTTAACACGTATTAATCCAGTGTTTTTGGAGGCGTGGTGGAACTCCAGTTTCCGACAGACTGATGTGCAATCGATGACCAACGGTGGGTCATCTGGGGATACCGAGATAAAGCGAATTTTCGTCGCATTTGATGCTGCTAGACAACGCGGCGACACAGGAATTGCGGATGAAGAACTTGTTTTGAAAAAGGTGGCAACCACTTCCTCCCTGAAGTTTGGTTTCTTCGTCGATGTGAAGTTGGAAGCTGGCCAGGGAGGTTACTTCCGGGCTGTATTACAGGTACCTCAAGAGGTGTGCAAACATCCGATGTCCATCAGACTGCAGTGATCTGACTAAAAGGGCATGAAGCCGACAGTACGTCGTTCACGCAAAGAGTTGCTCTCATGAGCGCACCGCCTTCTCCATCACATAATCATCCATCACAAACCCACTGCCGATGTCGCTGATGACATTTTCGGTGAAATGGAAGCCGTGGCGGAGGTAGGCGCGGATAGCGGGGGCGTTGCGTTTGTTCACGCGAAGACGGACGAGTTTGCAGCGCAGGTCGCGGGCGCGGTCCTCGGCCCAGCGCAGGGTGAGGCCGCCGAGGCCGTGACCATGCACCTCGGGCAGGAGGTAGAGCTTGTTGATGAAGAGCACGGGCTCCATGGCGAGCTTTTCAAACGAGATGTAGCCGACAGCGCCACGCTCCTCGACCTCGACGAGCGCATACCACACGTCCCGCGCCTGCATCTCGTGCGCCATGTTGCCGGGCTGATACCAGACGGAAAGCATGTAGCGAATTTGCGCGTCACTGATGATGCCAGGATAATAGGCGTGCCAGATGGCATGCCCGAGCTTCTGCACCATCGGCAGTTCATCAGCAACGATGCGGCGGATGCGTGAGTTGAGCGGCCGTCTCTCGCCCTGGACCGACTCCAGCGTGCGCTGCCAGATTTCGAGATCGTTGGCCGGTGAGAGCCGCTGCAAATGATCGGCGATTTGATCATGCGTCGGCTCCACAATCTGCTCCTCGCGGATTTGTTTCTGATCCGAGGGGTATTCCGACTCTGAAAGCACGGTTTTGGCGAGATACCAGCAGGCCCAAGCCCGCCAGGAGCGCAGTTCCTTGTTCGGCTCGACCATGCGCGTGGCCAGATGCTGCCAATGACGGCGCGGATTGCCGATGAACTGGCCCTCCACGCGGTTTTGCATGATCCACACGAGCGCCTGATACGGCAGTGGCCATTTCGCCAGGATCGGCTCGTCTGCCTTCAGTGGCAGCGATAGCGCCCGGTTGATGAGAAGAATGCTCTTGGATGGAAAGCCCTCGCGCCAGAGACTCTGCGCGTAGTGCAGCGCCGTTTCATAAAACAGCGGCCCACGTTCGCTGCCCAGCACCTCAATGTCCGTATGATCGTAATGACGATTCTCCTCCGGCAGCAGCGGGCAGGGAGGATTGATCCACGCGTGATGTCGCATGGTCAGTCAACGCTCAAGGTGCGGGGTATTTTCGGACAGAGCAGTGATGCGGCAGCTTTTTCCGGCTCGTCTTTGAGAAAGAACAGGAGCCGTCCTCGGCGATCGCAAACCCAGACTTCCTTGGCTCCTGCTTCGAAGTAAAGACGACGCTTTTCCTCAATTTCACCACGTTTGTTGCCCGGAGAGACGACCTCGACGCAAATCTCCGGCGCACCCTTGAGCGCCACACGTCCGCCAACCTGCACGAGCCGCTTCTTCGAAAGCCAGGCCACATCAGCGACCTTGATGCCCTCACTGGTGGAGATGGGGCACTCGACAGTCACTTTGCCGACGGGCGCATGTTTGCGCAACAGCTCGACAAGATCTGCTTGTTTGCCGCCATGAGAGAATTCGGTGTAGCACATCATAATCGTGTTTCCGTAGCGGTCTGTTTCCACCCTACCGGGCCAGTTGCGCACCATTGGATCGCGCCCGATCTCCTCCCAGCGGTCGATGTTGAAGACCGTCTGGTTTTTGACCTTCGGGATGGATAGCAGGGCGTTCATGACGGGAGTCTGGCACATCCTCACTTCTGCTTCAACTCCCAGCCCTTTGCGCAGCCCAACGCCCGATCCCATTCCGCCGTGATCTTGGCGCGTTCCGCCGCCTTCATAGCCGGTTTGAATTTGCGATCCATCTGCCAATGCTTGGCGATGTCGGCCACGTTCTTCCAGAAGCCGACGGCGAGTCCGGCGAGGCAGGCGGCACCGAGCGCGGTGGTTTCATTCACTTTCGGGCGCACGACCGGCACGCCGAGCAGATCGCACTGCATCTGCATGAGCAGGTTGTTCACGCACGCGCCGCCATCGACGCGGAGTTCCTTCAGCTTGATGCCCGCATCGGCCTCCATGGCCTTCAAGATGTCCATGACCTGCAAGGCGATGCCTTCGAGCGCCGCACGAGCGATGTGCGCCGCCGTGGTGCCGCGCGTCATGCCCACCAGCGTGCCACGCGCATACGCATCCCAATGCGGAGCGCCGAGACCGGCGAAGGCGGGCACGAGATAGACACCACCGGTGTCAGGCACGCTCGCGGCGAGCGCCTCGACGTCGGCAGAATTCTTGATGATGCCCAAACCATCGCGCAGCCATTGAATCGCCGCGCCGGCGATGAATACGCTGCCTTCCAGAGCGTATTCGGTGCGTCCGCCGATGCGCCAGGCCACGGTGGTGAGCAGTTTGTTCTTCGAGGCGATGGGCTTGGTGCCGGTGTTCATCAGCATGAAACAACCGGTGCCATAGGTGTTCTTCACCATGCCGGGTTTCGTGCAAACCTGGCCGAACAAGGCCGACTGCTGATCCCCCGCGATGCCTGCGACAGAAATGCTGCCGCCGAGCAGCGAGGTCTCGCCAAACACGCCGCTCGAATCCTTGACCTCCGGCAGCATGGAGCGCGGCACGCCGAAAATTTTGAGCAGTTCGTCATCCCAGTCGCCTTTGCGGATGTCGTAGAGCATCGTGCGCGAGGCGTTGCTGACATCGGTGGCATGCACCTTGCCGCCGGTGAGATTCCACAGCAGCCAAGTGTCGATGGTGCCAAAGGCGAGTTCGCCCTTTGCCGCGCGGGCTTTGAGGCCTTTCACGTTTTGCAGCATCCACTGCACCTTGGTGGCGGAGAAGTAGGCATCGACCACGAGGCCGGTCTTGCGCTGGATGACCTTGTCGAGCTTCTGCGCGCGAAGTTTGTCGCAGATCGGGGCC
>CAXNGR010000258.1:0-6212 GCA_964201265.1 Verrucomicrobiaceae bacterium | reverse complement strand
AAGGCATCAACAACAAGATCGGTCGGCTCACTCGCATGGCCTATGGCTACCGCGACATCGACTTCCTCCACCTGCGCATTTACGCGCTCCATGAGTCAAAAGGCATACTCACTGGCACCTGATCTCCGCACCAACTTCCCGGATGAACCAAACAACCCTACTGGATCGGCAAGCGTCCCTCAAATGACAAAAAATGGTCAGGCGCAAGTCACGAACAGGCTATTGAAGATCCGAAAATCATCGAGGCTGTTTTTCACATGTATCGGCGTTATGTGAAGCAGTGGAATGATGTGGAACTTGATGATGCCCGCAACTTCGACGAGTCCCCACAGGAGATATGCGGAGCAAACGTTACTTCAGACTTCAAACGTTTTGTCGTGCTGGGGCGCACTCAAAACGGCGAGGAATGGATTCTCGAAATTTGGTTCGCTCGTGGGTTTCAGCGTTTTTATCCCGGTGCATCATGTGCGCGTAATACGTTGAGATCGACCAGCGACATCAAAAGCTTGCATCTGCATTTCTCACCGGGAGGGCAACAAGCATTTACGGATTGGCTCCAGCACGAGCAGAAAATAAACCAAGGCAAGGGAGAGTGGGATCAATACAAATGATCTCATTCTAACGAGGGCTAGCCACACTCTGCCTTATACCAAGCAAGCCGTGCAGCGGGTGATGTGGCGACAACCGGGATAGAGATTTATTTCTTCTCAAACACCGGCTTCCCGCCCTTCATCACCGCCGTGATGTGATCGCCATCTTTGAAGCCGCCTTCGAGGACGGCGAGGCTCAGCGGATCGAGGAGGTGCTTTTGGATGGCGCGTTTGAGGGGGCGGGCGCCGAAGACGGGATCGAAGCCGGCATCGGCGAGGTAGCGGGTGGTGTCGTCGGTGACGGTGAGGTAGATGTTCTGCTTCGCGAGGCGGTCGATGACGCGCTGGAGCTGAATCTTGACGATCTGGTCGAGTTGCGTGGCATCGAGGCGGTCGAAGATGACGATCTCGTCGATGCGGTTGAGGAACTCGGGGCGGAAGAACTGCTTCAGGCTGTCGCGCACGAGGGCATCGCGCTGCTCGGCGTTGGACACGTCCTGAATGACGTTGCTGCCGATGTTGCTGGTCATGATGAGGACCGTGTTCTTGAAATCGACCGTGCGGCCCTGGCCGTCGGTGATGCGACCGTCGTCGAGCACCTGGAGCAGCGTGTTGAAGACATCCGGGTGCGCTTTTTCGACCTCGTCGAACAAGACAACGCTGTAAGGGCGACGGCGCACGGCTTCGCTGAGCTGGCCGCCTTCTTCATAACCGACGTAGCCGGGAGGCGCTCCGATGAGGCGGCTGACGCTGTGCTTCTCCATGTATTCACTCATGTCGATGCGCGTCATGGCGCTGTCGTCGTCGAATAGGAACTCGGCGAGGGCTTTGCAAAGCTCCGTCTTGCCGACGCCGGTGGGGCCGAGGAAGAGGAAGCTGCCAATCGGGCGGTTCTCATCCTGGATGCCCGCACGCGCACGGCGCACGGCATTGCTGACGGCGGTGATGGCGTCCTTTTGGCCAATGACTCGCTTGCCGAGGCGTTCCTCCATCTTCACGAGCTTCGAGCGCTCGCCTTCTTGCAGGCGTGAGACAGGAATGCCGGTCCAGTTCGCCACGACGCGGGCGATGTCTTCTTCGGTGACTTCTTCGCGCAGCAAGGTGTGTGCGGCGCGAGGTTCTTTGTTTTCCGTGGACGAAGCAGCGAGTTTCTTTTCGAGATCAGGGATGAGGCCGTATTGGATCTCACCGGCACGACCGAAGTCGCCACGGCGCTGCGCCTGCTCCTGCTCGGTGCGAAGGCGTTCGAGTTCCTCTTTCATCTTGCGACCGACCTGCACGGATTCCTTTTCCTTCATCCACTGCGCTTTCAGTGCCGAGGAGCTTTCTTTGAGGTCGGCGATCTCTTTGTCGAGCTTTTCAATGCGGGCCTTGGAAGCCGCGTCCTTCTCTTTTTTCAAAGCCTGACGCTCCATCTCTCCCATCATGACCTGACGCTCGATCACGTCGATTTCCGTCGGCATGGAGTCGAGCTCGATCTTGATGCGGCTGGCGGCTTCATCGACGAGGTCGATGGCTTTGTCCGGCAGGAAGCGGTCGGTGATGTAGCGATTGCTCAGCGTCGCGGCGGCAATGATGGCATTGTCTTGAATGCGCACGCCGTGGTGGACTTCGTAGCGTTCTTTGAGGCCACGCAGGATGGCGATGGTGTCCTCCACACTCGGCTCACCGACTTTCACCGGCTGGAAGCGACGCTCCAGCGCGGGGTCTTTCTCGATGTGCTTGCGATACTCATCCAGCGTGGTCGCGCCGATGCAGCGCAACTCACTGCGGGCGAGCTGCGGCTTCAAAAGATTGCCCGCATCCATCGCGCCTTCGCCTTTGCCCGCGCCGACAATGGTGTGCAGTTCGTCGATGAAGAGAATGATCTCGCCATCGCTCGAAGTGACCTCTTTGAGGAAGGCTTTGAGCCGCTCCTCGAACTCACCACGGAACTTTGCGCCGGCCATCATGCCGCCGAGGTCCATGCTGATGAGCTTCTTGCCCTTCAGCGAATCCGGCACGTCACCCGCGACGATGCGTCGCGCGAGACCTTCGGCGATGGCCGTCTTGCCGACGCCGGGTTCACCGATGAGCACAGGATTGTTCTTCGTGCGGCGACTGAGCACTTGCATCACGCGGCGGATTTCTTCATCGCGACCGATCACAGGATCAATTTTACCAGCTTTGGCGCGGGCGGTAAGATCGGAGCCGTATTTCTCCAGCGTCTGGTATTTGCCCTCCGGGTCCTGATCCACCACGCGCTGGCTACCACGCACAGCGGCGAGACCTCTGGAAACGGTGTCGTAGGTCAGTCCAACCTGCTTCAGCACATCGGAAAGCTCCGTCTTCGTTTTAAACAGAGCCAGGATGATGTGCTCGACGCTGAGGAAGTCGTCTTTGAGCTTTTTCTGCTCGTCCTCGGCCTTCGTCATGAGCTCGCGCATCTCATTGGAAAGGTGCAGGCCGCTGGTCCCGCCGCTGACCTTGGGCTGGCGGGCGAGCAAGGCCTCAATGCCCGCCTTCAGGCCTTGGGCTGCGGCTGGATTCACGGCAGCCTTTTCAAACAAAGGCACCGCGATGCCCCCCTCCTGCTCAAGCAGCGCGAGGAGAAGATGCGAGGGCTTCAACTCCTGATGCCCAAGCCTTGTGGCGATGGATTGCGAGGCATTGAAGGCTTCCTGAAGCTTAACGGTGAATTTTTCGGGGGACATGGCTGGTGGTTGGGTTGGTTGTGGTCCGTTGTTTCGCTCAAAGCATGCCATACGGCCAAAACCACCTGCCAACCGCGATTTGTCGAGGCGTGGGCGTGTTTTGATGCGTCAAACCTGTGCCGGTCTCATGCGGCGTGATGGCACAAGTGTAATGCCGCTTTGGCGCAGAAGTGATGAGCCTCAGTGGGCGCGGTCATGATGACTTCCTGCGTCGTGACAGCATCAGACGTATGCGTGTGGGATGACGCTTCCCGCTGATCACTGCCAGGATGTATCGTTGGGCGTTACCTGCGGGTTCAAAGAAAACTTTGTGGGAAAAGCGGCGCAGTTTCACCCAGCGGATGGTGTGACCACTGGCATAAAGTTGGCTGGCAAATCGTCCCGAGGCGATGCCCTGCAAGGCAGTGCGAAAGTCCGTCTGGAAGATTTTGGCGAGGTCAGGGTCGATTTCTGCGAAGTATTCCATGGCAGCGCTGAAATCTGCCGCCGCCGAAGGGTGATGAATCAGCTCATAGCGAGAAGCCATACGCCTGCTCGGTTGAAAGTCCCTTGACCTTGCCGCTGTGCAGGTCGGCAGCACGTTGCTTCAACTCGGTCAGCAAGGCGTGATCCACACCAGTGTCATCGGGGACGCTTTCCAGGAGCAGTGCGGCAAGGCTCATGCGCTTTCTCGCCGAGAGCTTAAGGGCGCGCTGATTCAGGGATAATTTGACGGCTGGCATGAGAAAAAATAGGACCGATGGCAACTCCGGTCAAGGTGCCGTCACTCTCGTCCCGGAATCTCCGTGCTCGCTCCGCTGCCGATGGTTTCATCCTCGTTGAGGTGCAGGTCGTAGCCGGCTACTTCCACCTCCCCGTGACGGATTTTTTTCTTCGCCATGGCGACAGAGATCCATTGAAACTCGGCGCTGTTGTCGAGCAAGACCTTGAGCACCATCGTCAAAGGCACGGCCAGGAACATGCCTAGCGGCCCCCACAGCCAGCCCCAGAAGATGACGGAGAGAATCACGACGAGCGGCGAGATGCCAAAGCGGTTTCCGAGTAGGGTGGGCTGCACGAAGTTATCGAGGCAGAAATTGATGCCGCCGTAGCCGATGGCGACGAAGATGGCCGTCGAGGTGCCGTGCTGCACCAGCGCCTCCACGATGGCGGGGAGGGAAGCCGCCGTGCTGCCGACCGCCGGGATGTAATTCATCAGGAAAGCCAGAAGCGCCCACAGCAGCGGGTAATGCAGGTCAAAAAACCAGCACCAAAAGCCCGCCAGCAGCCCTGTCAGGGCGCTGATGAGTGTTTTCACGCCGAGGAATTTCTGGATGTCGCTCGCGCTGCGCAGCAGGCCGCTGAGGTCCGGCCCGCCGGAGAGATGCACCGCGTGCAGACGGCTCTGTGTGCCGTGCGTCTCCATCAGGATGAACATCATCACGATGAGCATCATGATGAAACTGGCCACCATCGTGGCAAGTGTGCCGAAAGTGGAGCCGACGATGCCGGTGAGGTTGGTCATCACGTCCTGCTGGGTGGCATAGCCGATGATCGTGTTCCAGTCGAAGACGCCCGTCACGGTGGCCTTGGCACCTTCGACGCCGTTGGTTTCCAGCCAGGCCGCAGCGTCATTGAGGTAGCGCTCCAGCCCTCGCAAATAGCGCGGCAGGTCTGCCCAGAAGCTGATGAGCAGCCGCACGCCTACGGTGATGAGCCCCGCCAGCAGGCCCAGGTTCACCAGCATCGTGATGCCCAGCGCCAAGCCAGCAGGCACTCGGTGCCGCCGCAGCCAGCGCACCAGTGGATAGCTCAGCACCGCGAGGAAAAACGCGTACACGATGGGCACGAGCACCCCGGCGGCGACTTTCATGCCGGTGAGCACGATAAAAAGGCAAGCCACTGTCATCACAGCCTGCGAACCTTTGCGGCCCCAGTCCACCGTCTGATCATGCTCCTGAAACATCGACATGTTTCGTCATGCCGCAAAATACCTGCTGGCTCAAGATTTTTCCATGAAGTATAAGGCCGCCCATGATCCCCACGCTCCAACGTCTTCTCTCTGCCGGGCAAACCTTTGCATACGGCGGCACGCGTGGTCGCCAGGGCTGTGCGCTCAATCCGCGTGTGATCATGGCGTTGTTGATCATTGGCGGCTCGCTCATCTATCACTGGCTCGGCACCACTTCGTATCAAAACGAGTTCACCGGTCGCACCCAGACGCTCGCGCTGGCCTCGCATGAGGAGGAGATCGCCCTCGGCTTGCAGTCTGCGCCGGAGATGATCCGTGAGATGGGCGGCCTTTCCCGCGATCCTGCCGGGCGATCTTTGGTGGAGAAAGTGGGGGCACGTTTGATTGCTTCCACCGCTGCGCAGCAGACGCCGTATCAGTTCAAATTTCATCTGCTCTCCGATGCGCGGACGGTGAACGCCTTCGCACTGCCCGGCGGCCAGATTTTCATCACCGAGGCATTGTTTCGGCGCTTCAAGTCGGAAGATCAGCTCGCCGGGGTGCTCGGTCATGAGATGGGGCACGTCGTGGGCCGTCATTCCAATGAGCAGATGGCGAATTCGCGCCTCTGGAGCGGCCTGGCGCAGGGTTTGGGCGTTCTGCTCTCAGATGGCAGCAGCAACACCGGCGCGTACGTCGCCAACATGGTCGCGAAATGGCGTGTGATGAAGTTCAGCCGCGATGACGAGCTCGAATCCGACGCGCTCGGCGTGCGCTTCATGATGCAGGCCGGCTACAATCCCGAGGCGCTCATCGGCGTGATGGAAATCCTCGCTGAGGCCAGTGGTGGTTCCGGCGGCTCGGATTTTATGAGCTCTCACCCCAGCCCAGACAACCGCATCGAGAAAATTCGCGAGGTGATCACCCGCGAGCGTGGTGGGCGCTGAAAAGGAGGGGGATCATCCTGATCCCCCGTTTGATGAGGGATCAGGATGATCC
>CAXNGR010000257.1:0-6219 GCA_964201265.1 Verrucomicrobiaceae bacterium | reverse complement strand
GTGATTTTCACGGCTTCTTGGAGCAGCGCCTCGTTCACCGTGCCGAGGCTGGCTTCGGACGAAGGATTGTGAACGAGTCCTGTCGTGACCATTTCGGCCCCGGACTGGGCGCGGATGAGATACACACCGGCCTGCGTCGGCTGGAAGCTGCTTTCATAAGTGCCGGGGGCGCTTTGACGCAGCGTGAGCTTCTGCACCGGCTTCATCGCTGCTCCCAGCGCGTCAGCGGCCACATGAAACACCTCTGCCTCGACGACCGCGTTGTTCGCACGCGTGCCCGCATCGGCCAGAAGATCGACGCTGACGCGGGCATCGTCACCTTCGAGCTGGGTGGACAAATCCATGAGCCGTCCCTGCGGTGCGCGGGCGGTTTCGCGCAAAACTTGTGACCAGAATCGGCCATAACCGTTCCAGCGAGCGATCCACAGCGACGCCCAGCGGCTTTTCGCATCAGAAGTGAACGCGGTGGCCTTGCCGAGGCCGAATCGCCAGTGCGCGAGCAGGGGATCGCCCGTTTCAGTGACGAGCGGCACCTGGGCGGAGGTGCGGCGCGTGGTTTTCACATAACCGAGCAGCGGCGGAGAGTCCCACTTCTCGAATCCGGCCAGAATCGGCTGCTTTTCCTTCAGTTCTGGCGTGAACGGCTCCTCGCGAATCATGCGGCCCGTGTGCATGAGCGTGTCCTGCGTGAAGATGCGCGTGATGCCGCTGGCATCGAGCGTGTTATAGCTCTGCCCTGCGCCGCTTGAGGCGATGGCCTGGAGCAGCGCCACATGCGAGCCTTCGCCGATCGCCACGGTGGAAATCGTCATCCCTTCACCACGGCACTGTGTGGCGAGCTGCTCGTAGCCTGCGCCTGCCGTTTGACCGTCAGTAAGGATGATCATGTGCTTCACGCGTGCCTTTGCCCTCAGCAATGCCTCGCGGGCGAGTTGAAAGGCTGGTTGCAGATTCGTGCCCCCGCCAGAGGCCACGGCGGCGATCTGTCCCGACACGGCGTTCGTTGAAGTGAGCCGCGTCATCGGCGCAACGACATGCGCTTCCGAATCAAAGGCCCACACACCGAGCGAATCGTTGTGCCCCAGCACTTCCGCCGTCGCAATCGCCGCGCTCTTGGCCATTTCGAGTTTCTCACCGGCCATGGAGCCGGAACGGTCGAGCACGATGGCGACAGCGGCGCTCTGCTTTTCTTCTTCATCGGGTGCCTTGAGCCGCACCGGCAGCACTTCCTCAATCGGCGTGCGGTAATAACCACCGACACCGAACGATCCCGGCCCGCCGAGCATCACGAGGCCGCCGCCGAGTTTATCAACGTAATCGCGCAGCGCGTTCATGAGCGGATCGCCGAGCTGATGCGCAGGAACGTCGGAAAGGATGACGCCGTCGTAACCGCTGAGCTGGTCAAAGGTGATGGCGAGATTGCCCGGCTGGCGCAGATCAAGTTCGATGCCCTCCTTTTCCATCGCCTGCATCAAGTAGCGTGCCTCATTGGCATCGGACTCAATGTAGAGCAGCCGCAACCGTCCGCGCACATCCACGATGGCGAGAGCACTGTCATTGCCGGGCAACGTGTCGCCCGCCACGCCTTCAATCACGGCGCGATATTGAAACGTGTTCCGCGTGGACGGCGTGCGGTTGAAGGTGACCTCCTGTGTCGCACCCGGTTTGAGCGTGATAGGCCGTTTCTCCACCTCAATGCCGTTCTCATAAAGCTTCAGCGTGCCGCTGCCTTCGATGGTGCTCTCAAACACGGCCTTCAGGCTCAAGCTCGCACCTTCAAACAAACGCGTGCGGTTCGGCGTGAGCGCGATCAGACGCGCATCCGGTCGGCGCGGGCCGGAAACCGGCAGCGCATGCAGTTGGATGCCCGAAACCGCCGCCTCGCGTGCCGCATGGAGTAAACTGCCGCGAGTCTCGTGGCCGTCGCCAATGATCAGGATGTTGCGGCTCACTCCGGGAGGAAACATCGCCTCCGCATACTCAATGGCAGCCGCGTAATGGCTGTCGCCGCCGTTTTTCTTCTGCCATTCCGCCTGCATGGCTGGAGTACTGCCTTCTGGCAGCAGTTCCGGCTGCGAGCCGAGCTGCACGACAAACGAATCAATCCCGCTGCCGAGCGCCGAGCGCACACGCGCCGCTTCAGCGAGAGATTTCGTCAAACCTTCCGCACCCATGCTCTGGCTGGCATCCACGACGATGCCGAGCGCCTTCCGGCCGGTCTGCGTCACTCGCGCCGGACCCGCCAGCGCGGCGAGCGCCAGCATCACGCCGATGGCACGCACCACGAGCAGCAGCCGCTTGCGCAAGCCGGACATCGGATGCGATGAACGCGATTCGATCCACAGCAGCAACGCGACCGCAGGCAGGATGAGCAGGAGGAGTTTTGGTGATTCCCAGTCCACTCCCTTAGTTCAAGGTGCCAGGTTCAAAGTTCAAGGTTGAATGCTGCGAAGTGTGGCGAGCAGCTTCTCGATGTCCTCTGCCGTGTTATAGCCATGCATGGCGATGCGGATGCGGCCGACTTGGTGCATGACGTGGATGTTCTGGGCCAGCAGCGCCTCGTTGATCTGCGCCGTGTTTTTGTGAAGGAAGGCGACGATGCCGCTGGAGCACTCTGGCTGCGCGGGCGCCAGCGGCGTGATGCCGAGTTCCTTCAGCCCCTCATGCACACGCGCGACGAGTGGATCGGCATGGGCGATGATTTTGTCCATGCCGACGGCGTCGAGATAACGCAGCGAGGCGTTCAAGGCGTAGAGCGCGGCGAAGCTGGGCATGCCAACGGAGAAACTGAGTGCGCCGGGCTTGATGCGGGCGATTTCGAAGCGGTCGGCGTCGAAGGCATTGGCGATGTGATACCAACCGCCGGCGCTGGTGGTGAGTCGTGCGGCGGATTTTTTCGGGATACCGATGACACCGCCGCCGTGGATGCCGAGCGTCCACTTGTGCGTGCTGGAAATCATGATGTCCGCGTCCTGGCAGTCGAGCGCGACGCGACCGAGCGCCTGCGTGACATCAACGGCGATGACGGCTTGAGGCGCGAGGCGGCGCACGAGATCACGCAGCGGTGCGAAGGCGATGCGGTGGCCGTTGTAGAAGCTCACGAGGCTGACCTGCACGAGCGCGGTGCGTTCATTGAGCAACGGGGCGAGATCTTCGAGGCTCAAAGCACCTCCGCGATTCTTCCAGAGATGTGAAACGGGGCGCGAAGCGGCTGGGGCGGTGAGCCAAGGCGTGGCACCGGCGGGGAAGTCGAGATCGGTAACGACGACTTCATCCTTGGGCGTGAGTTGGAGGGCGTTAGCAAGCAAGTTGTAAGCTTCGGAGCTGCAGGAGCAGAAGGAAACTTCATCTGTGGCGAGTCCGAGGTGCTTCGCGGTGATTTCGCGGCATTCCTCGACGCGTGGGAAGTGGAAATCGCGCCCGCGCATGCCGAGCGACTTGTGGTGCATGTATTCGGCCACGGCCTCATTCACACAGAGCGGCGGGATGCTCTCGGCGGCGGTGTTGAGGTAGTGGATGCCTTTGAGGCTGGGGAAATCGGCGGATGGGAACATGCGTGAGGTTTTACGGTGCGGTGTAGCGTGGCTTTCCAAAGCCGCGTGGATAGGGCGGCGCGTGGGTGTCTGGGGTGGCTCGTTCTCGGCTCTGGAGAGCCAAGCTGCGAGTGCTCAGTTATCCCGTTTCAGTTCAGGCGCGCCCTCAGGCAGCTTGATCAAGGGTTCGCCGCCGAGATAGCCGAGGGAGATGAGAAACTCGTCCATTTTCTTCGCCGTCACTTGCATCCAAGGCTCGCGATTGAAAAAGCCATGCGGCATGTCAGGGGCAGACCACATTTCAGCACGCAGGCCGAGTTCGGTGGCTTTTTTCACATACTCATCCCCGCCGACCTTGAGATCATCGGCGGTGCCGAAGAATAGGATGGCCGGAGGCGTGTCTTTGCTGACAAAGTTGTTCGGAGTGATGGCCTCGGCGGTGTCGATCGTGATCGGGCTGTTGCCGGTTGCACGTTGCTTGAACAGCGTGGCGATGTTCATCGCTGGATTGAACAGGACCATGGCGTTGGGCTTGGCGGAAATGGCTTTGTCATCGGATTCGGCGTCGAAGGCTTTGACGAGCGCGGTGCAGGCCGCAAGATGCCCCCCTGCGGAACCTCCGGCGGCGATGACTTTGTCGGGATCGATGCCGAGTTCAGTCGAATGACCCCGCACCCAGCGGATGGCGCTCTTGGCATCCTCCACAGCCTTGTCGGGCGTGGTTTTGTGAATGTTCGCGATGCGGTAATCGGCACTGATGGCGATGATGCCTCGGCTAGCGAGGTATTCGGCCTGCGGGACGAATTGCAGGTAAGAGCCGCTTTTCCAGCCGCCGCCGAAAAAGAACACGACGCAGGGGCGCAGGGCCGCGATTTGGATTTCGCCTGCCGGTGAAAAGACGTGGAGCTTCAACTCGCCTTGCGGCGTGGTTTTATAGACGATGTCCTTCGTCGTGACCTCGGCATCGGTTAGTTGGATGGTGGCCTTGGTTTTCTGGGCCAGGGCGGGCATTGCGAAAGCGAGGAGGAGCGGGATGAGGAGGCGCATGCTTGGAATGGGAGTGCGGACACCCTCGTTCGCCAGCGCTTTTTTCGGATGAGGGTATCTTCGCTCATGTGTTGTGAAGCCACGAGTCTCAGCGCACCACCACCGCATGACCGACCGCGTCCTCGTAAACCCGGTGGAGCAAAAAAGTCTGCTGTGCGGCGAGCTTTTGCCCAAACTGCGCTAGGACGTAGAGTCCGAGGGCCAGCGCGACCATGATGGCAAAGACGACCAGACCCCAGGCCGTCTCACCGATGCACCACTGACATGCGCCGAAGATGCCGGAGAAAATGCCCGCCGTTCCGACGAGCAGGTAGGCATAAAGATAAGCGGACCAGACGTTTGTGTTCGGGCCGTAGGTGCCCTCGACATGAGTTTTCCCTGGTGTGTCGCTTTCCAGGCTCAAATTCAACTGCGGTGACCAACGATGCTGATCCGCCTCCGCGATGCGCAGCGTGAGATAGCCAGGGAAGCATTTCACCTCGCAGCGGTCGCCGTCGCTCTGCGCTTGGCGCACGATCCGATCCCGCATGTCTTCCATGCCAAGGTCGATGGTGTGTGAGAAGCGGGGCCTCAGACGAAAACTGCTCATGGTATCCTAAAAACGCCGCAAAGCGCGTGTCCTATCTTGCATCCGATGCAGCTCACGGCCTCGGCAGGCCGAAGACGGCCCCGGCACTACCTTCCGCCGCTCACGTTCTTCAGGCCCGCCATGCCCTGGAGGATGCGGACCTTGCCACCGCGGGCGCGGGAGGCGATCTCGTCGAAGTGCGCTTGCATGGGGACGGTTTTTTCGTCCTTGCCGACAAAGAGCACGAAGTTGATCTGCGGCTTGGTCTTGTTCTGGCTGGAGTAGATGGCGCGGATGGCGTTGATGACCTGCTTCTCACGCTCCTCCGCTTCGATGTTGGGGCCGGGCTTGTGACGAACACTGATGTTCAGCTCGTTGACGACCTCGTGGATGCTGCGGATGACGCGCTGGGGGATGCCCTTGGCCTTGCGCTTGTCATTCTCTTCCTTGAGCCAAGTCTGCGCTTTCACCACGGCTTCCTGCCACTCTTTTTCGTTTTTGTCCGTCCAACGCATGTCCTTTAGGTATTCGGCCAGCTCTTCCTTCGTCTCGTAACGCGCCATGTGGCGCCAGCCGCTGGTGATGATGAAGACGGTGTCCACATCGCTCTCAAGTGCATACTGGATGGCGAGCATGTATCCCTGAAGCAGACGGCTGCGGATGGGCTCGAGTTCCTGAGCGGCCTTGAGTTGAGGGTACTGGATGGCGGCGAGGCCGATCTTTTCAAACTCGCGGTTCACCGGGTAAAGCCAGTCACGGACTTTTTCGATGTTGGACGAGGTGGCGGGCACTAACTTCTCACTAAAGGCGGAGAGGTGGAAGTGGTCGAACATGAGGACGTTGTAGGAAGTGGAGACATCAAACTTGCCGATCATGTTGGCGATCTCCTGCTTCACGATCTCGTAGGCGGGGATGCCGCCCTTCGGGTCGGTGAGCATGTAGCGCTCTGCCTCGATGAGGAAGGCGATGCGACGGCCCTTGGACTTGATGCCGAAGAAGTTGACCTGCACGGTGCCCTTCGGCTGAAAGGCGACGGAGAAACTGGAGCCGAGGTCCGTGGTGGCGACTTCG
>CAXNGR010000256.1:0-6224 GCA_964201265.1 Verrucomicrobiaceae bacterium | reverse complement strand
CGTTTTACGTCACGCGATGATTTCCTTCACCACGTGCCCATGCACGTCGGTGAGACGGAAGTCGCGACCGGCGTGGCGGAAGGTGAGCTTTTCGTGCTCGAGGCCGAGCTGGTGAAGGATCGTGGCATGCAGGTCGTGCATATGGACTTTGCCATCGACGGCCATGTGTCCGATGTCGTCGGTGATGCCGTGGGAGAAGCCGGACTTGAAGCCGCCGCCAGCCACCCAGACGGTGAAGCCGAGCGGATTGTGGTCGCGCCCGGTGCCGTTGTTTTGCGCGTAAGGCGTGCGACCGAACTCGCCGCCCCACCAGACGATGGTGTCTTCGAGGAGGCCGCGTTGTTTCAGGTCGGCGAGGAGGCCGGCGATGGGTTTATCGACGGCGGCGGCGTGGTCGCCGTGCTTGGGGAGGTTGGAGTGCTGGTCCCAGGCGGGGTTGTTGGAGTTGTCGCCGTAATTGACCTGGATGTAACGCACGCCCTGCTCGGCGAGGCGGCGGGCCATGAGGCACTGGCGGCCGTAGTTGTCGGTGGGCTGCTCGTTGATGCCGTAGAGCTTGAGGGTGGCTTCTGATTCGTCGGAGAGGTCCATGGCACCGGGGGCCTTGGTCTGCATGCGAGCGGCGAGCTCGTAGCTGCGAATGACGGCGTCGATCTCGGTGTCGCCGGGCATGGCTTTGGCGGCCTGCTCGGCATTGAGAGCGCTGAGGAGGTTGAACTGTTTTCTCTGCTGTTCGGGCGTCCAGAAGGTGTTGGCGATGTTTTTGATCGTCGATTCCTTGGCGGGCTGACCGCTGCGACCGACTGGGGTGCCCTGGAACACGGCCGGGAGGAAGCCGTTGCCGTAGTTGCGCGGGCCGCCGTTGCCGAGGCTGGGGCTGATGGTCATGAAACCGGGCAGGTTCTCATTTTCCGCGCCGAGGCCGTACATGACCCAGGAGCCCATACTGGGGCGGATGAAACTGGTAGTGCCGGTGTGCAGGAAAAGCGTGGCGGGGCCGTGGGCGACGCCCTCGGTGTGCATGCCGTGCAGGAAGCAGAGGTCGTCGATGTGGTGATTGATGTGCGGGAAGAGATTGGAAGCCCAGTGGCCGGTCTCTCCGTGCTGCTGGAAGTCCCAAAGCGGCTTCATGACGCGTTGGGGCGCTCCTTTGCCGGTTTTTGCCACGATGCGGGAGTCGGCGACGTCGATGAGCTTGCCGTCGTCTTTGAACAAGCGCGGCTTGTAGTCGTAGGAATCCACATGGCTGACACCGCCCTGCATGAAGAGGAAAATGACGCGCTTGGCCTTGGGCTGATGATGCGGTTGGCGGTTGGCGAGGGGATTTGCCAAGGCAGCCTGACTCTGCGTCATGGCCTGCCAGGCGAGGTAACCGAAGCCGCAGCCGGTGGTCTGGAGGAAATCGCGTCGGGTGGAAAGCATGGGGCTTTAACGTGGGCGGGAGGGTGGTTTTGCCGGGAGTGGCAAAAAAAGTCCCATGCGACCTGGAGGGGTGGCATGGGACGGAGGGGGAGGAGGTGCGCTGGTGTTTACTTCAGCATGTCGGCCACGAAGCCGCGCTCATCGACGAGTTCCTTGTTCGTCGCGGCGATCTTCGATTTGGCGAAGTCGTCCATCTCGTAGCCGGTGATGACTTCGTAGCTGCCCGGAGTCGTGGTGCGGACGGGCATGCCGGCCCAGACTTCGGGATCGAAGCCGTAGAGGCCGTTACTCTTCACGGCGATGGAATGGATCGCGCCAGGAGTGACGAGGGAGCGGACGTGATCGACCAAGGCGTTCGCAGCCGAAGCCGCCGAAGAAGCGCCACGGGCGGCGATGATGGCCGCGCCGCGTTTGCCGACGGTTTCGCAGAACGGGCCTTCGAGCCAGGCCTGGTCGTTGATGACTTCAGCGGCCGCTTTGCCGCTGATGGTGGCGTGCGCAAAGGCGGGGAACATGGTGGGGCTGTGGTTGCCGTAGATGAAGATGTCCTTCACCTCGGTGAGATCGACACCGGACTTCTGGGCGAGCTGGGTCTGGGCTCGGTTTTGGTCGAGGCGGACCATGGCGGTGAAGCGGTCGGGCGTGAGGCGCTTGGCCTGCGAGGCGGCGATCATGCAGTTCGTGTTGGCCGGATTGCCGACGACGGCGATGCGGGCGTCATCCGCCGCGACGGCGTCGATGCTTTTGCCCTGCTCGATGAAGATCTTGCCATTGTCCTTGAGGAGATCGGCACGCTCCATGCCGGGGCCACGCGGTTTGGCACCGACGAGGAGGATCCAGTTCGCGTCCTTGAAGCCGATGGCGGGATCGCTGGTCTGCACGATGCCTTTGAGCAGCGGGAAAGCGCAGTCATCGAGCTCCATGGCCACGCCAGCAAGGGCGGCGAGCGGTTTTTCAAAGGGCGCCTCAATGAGCTGTAGGATCACCGGCTGATCCGGGCCGAACATGGCACCGGAGGCGATGCGGAAAAGAAGGGCGTAACCGATTTGACCGGCTGCGCCGGTGACTGCGACTTTAATGGGGCTTTTCGACATGGATTGTGAGGTTAGGAAGGGCATCAGAGCAAGATGGGGAAGGGGGGCAACTCCAAGGACATGAAATCTCCGCAGAAAATGCTTTGGCGAATGGCGCGGTCCTGATATAACCCTGATTTTTCCAACTCATTGATGCTCCCGCCCCTATTTCGCATTTTCCAGATGCCCCGGTTTCGCCAGTATGGCGGAGCCTTGATGGCGATGATGGCCATCCTGGGCTACACCTCGTCGCCCGTCCGCGCTCAGTCGGTTTCTGCGCTTGCGGAGAAAGAAACCAGGAGGCGGGCGATTCAGGCGAATAAAGCCATAGATGACATCCACCACGGCTACGAGCTGATCAATCAACAAAAAGCCGAGGAGGCGCTGGCTCTGTTTACCGCGAGCTATGAGTCTCTCCCGCAGACGCCACTAACGCATGCGGCGCGTCTGGCCGCCCAAAACGGCTATGTGGTGGCTGGCTGCATGCATGCCCGCAATTTGCAGAGCAAAGCCGCCTACAAGGAAGCGGCTGATTTGCTGGACAAGCTACTGGTTGTTTCGCCAAAGGATTCCAGAGTCATGGAATTGAAGCAGCAGTTTGCCGATCCTGATCGCTGGCCGCCTGCACTCACCGAAAAGCACATCGAAAACGTGGGTGAGGTGCAAAAGCTACTTCTCAAGGCAAACTCCTTCCGGGAACTCGGTGATTACGACAACTCGATCAAGATTTACGAGAACGTTTTGCGCATTGATGCCTACAACAGCGCCGCTAGACGTGGGATGGAAGCAGCGGAACGGGATCGCCAGCGCTATTTCAAGGCCGCGTATGATCAGCAGCGCTCCAAGATGCTCAGCGCGGTGGATCAAGGCTGGGAAGATCAGGTGCCGCTGACCTCGCAGGATGTGAGTTCCATGTTTGGGGCTGCCAGTGCGGCTTCATCCAATGCGCAGAGTGGTCGCGAAAAGATCACGGAAAAGCTTCGCAGTTTGATTTTTCCTCAAGTGGACTTTGGTGGCGCGACGCTGGATGAGGTGGCCGAGTTGTTGCGTGTGCGTAGCCGAGATCTTGACCCACAGGGCACAGGCATCAATTTCATCCTCAATGTGCCGCCGGAAGCGCGGGACAAGCCGATCAGCCTGAATCTCCGTGACGTGCCCATGGAGGAGGTTCTGCGCTATGTGAGCGAGATGTCAGGTGTGAGTTACAAGGTGGACGACCATGCGGTGACGTTTGTTTCCATCAGTGAGCGCAGCGGTGCCATTATCTCGCGCTCGTTCCGAGTTCCGCCCGATTTCATTCAGAACGCACCCGCAGGAGATGCGGGCGCGGCGGCTCCAGCCGATCCTTTTGGTGCGCAAGCTCCCGCAGCAGGCGGCTTGGTCATCCGCCGCATGGGCGCGAAAGAATTTCTTGAGGCTCGGGGAGTGACCTTTCCTGATGGGACCAGTGCTAATTTTAACTCAACTACCAGCACGCTCACGGTCCGCAACACGGTGGCCAACATGGAAATGGTCGAACTGTTTGTCGAGCAGGCGTCGAAAGCCGCGCCAAAGATGGCGGTGATTACTGTTCGGATGCTGGAGGTGAACCAGACCAACCTGGATGAAATGGGTTTTGACTGGCTGCTAGGCGGCGTGGGCACCAATGGCAACAATGTGTTTCTAAGCGGTGGCAGATCAGGTAGTGGCACTCCATTCTCAAGTACAAACTTTCCGTTCACCAGCACTGCCACGATTCCTCCGGTTACCGGAGGCGGTGTCCAGTTTGTCCCGGCGCAGACCATTCAATCAGCTCTGGCGGGGCCGCTGCCAGGCGGAATCAGCCCTGCGCCAATCAACGCGGGGGGCGGAGGTCCGGTCACCTCGGGATTGCGATCTGGAACTTATGCGACGGGGGGCAGTTCTCTCGACGCGCTGTTAAAGACCGGCTCTTCCAATGGTGCGCAGTCTGTTGCTCCGGGCGTGTTTTCTGTGGCCGGAGTATTCACCGATCCGCAGTTCCAAACAGTGATCAGAGCCTTGTCTCAAAAGAAAGGCGTTGATGTAAATGCCACTCCAAGTGTGACCACTAAAAATGGTCTCAAAGCCACGGTGGAAATTACCCGTGAGTTCATCTACCCGACCGAGTTTGACCCGCCTCAGCTCCCGCAAGGAGTTCCCCCGCTGCAGATTGTGGTTGCTGGGGGAGGTGGAACCCCTGACCTGCCCATTGCAACGCCCACAGCACCTACTGCTTTTGAAATGAGAAAAACCGGAGTGCTTCTGGAGGTGGAACCTGTGATCTCCGAGGACGGTCGGACTGTGGAACTGACCCTTACGCCTGAGTTAACGGACTTTGAGGGGTTTGTGAACTACGGAACCCGGATCACTTCGCCCGCATCTTCAGGTTTGGTGAATACTGCGTTGGGCTTTCTAAATTTCGCCACTCCTGAGCAGCTCATTACCCCCAATTACATTTTACAGCCCATCTTCAAAACTCAGAAAGTGGCCACCTCGGTCAAGATTTGGGACGGGGCCACGGTGGTTCTGGGCGGGGCGAAAGTGCAGAAAAAGACTATGGTGGACGATCGAATTCCGATCCTGGGCAACGTGCCGTTTGTGGGGCGTTTTTTCCGCAGCGAGGTCACAGAAACCGAGACGAAAAACATCATCATCTTTGTCACGGTTGATGTCATTGATCCTTCAGGACAGAAGGTCAATCGGGACACGGCGGCGGTCGCGCGCTGAGTTCAAACCGCGCTGATATTCCCGGCGAGCGTCACATCAAAGCCGGTCAAGCCGCCCGCGCTGTGGGTGGTCAGTCTCACAGTGACTTGGCACCAGCCGACGAGTAGGTCAGGGTGATGATTCAGCGCCTCGGCCTCCTGGGCGACTCGGTTTACAAACTCGATGCCTGCCAAATAGCTGTCGAAGCGGAATTCTCGCACCAGTTCACGACCAGCGAGCTGCCAGCCGGGTAGGGAGGCCAGGGCTGTCTGAAGGGCTTCTTCGGAAAGTAATTCGCTTTTCATACCGCATTCATTCCTCTGTCTGGCTTGTGCTGCAAGCATCGCAATTGCATTCCAGACGGCCATGGACTAAATACGCGCCCCCTTCCAAGCTCCCCGAATGTCCATTGCCAACACCCGCAACTTCTCCATCATTGCCCACATCGACCATGGGAAAACCACACTCTCGGACAGGCTGCTGGAGACGACACAGACCATCACGGTAAGGCAGCAGCAGGACCAGCTCCTGGATTCGATGGATCTTGAGCGCGAACGAGGCATCACCATCAAGGCGCACCCGGTGTGCATGAACTACAAGGCCAAAAACGGCCAGATCTACAAGCTCAACCTGCTCGATACGCCCGGGCATGTCGATTTCAGCTACGAGGTCAGCCGCTCTCTGGCCGCCTGTGAAGGTGCGCTGCTCCTTGTTGATGCCAGCCAAGGCGTGGAGGCCCAGACGGTGGCCAATTTGAACCTTGCCTTGCAGCAAAACCTGCACGTCGTCCCCATCATCAACAAAATCGACCTTCCCAGCGCCGACATCGAAAAGGTGAAGCGCCAGCTAGAGGACATCCTGCAGCTCTCGGCGGACGAAGCCGTGCCTGCCAGTGCCAAAATGGGCATCGGCATCGTGGACATCCTGGAGGCCATCGTGGCATTCATTCCGCCGCCGACAGATCCCGGCGACGGCTACCTGAGAGCCTCAGTCTTCGATTCGATCTTCGATCCGTATCGCGGA
>CAXNGR010000255.1:0-6229 GCA_964201265.1 Verrucomicrobiaceae bacterium | reverse complement strand
CTCACGCAAAACGAATTCGACAGCCTCCACGCGCTCGCGGACGCGCATGGCATCCCCCTGATCATCGACAACGCCTACGGTCATCCGTTTCCTGGCGTCATCCACAACGGCTTCCAGCCGAAATGGCAGCCCGGCATGATCTTTAGCATCAGCATGAGCAAGGTCGGTCTTCCCGGCGTTCGCACCGCCATGATCGTCGCCGATCCGCACATCGTGAAGGCACTGTCGAACATGAACGCCATCGTCTCACTCGCGAATGGCAATCTCGGCCAAGCGCTGCTCATGCCGCTGCTCGCGGACGACACGCTCGTCAAGCTCGGCCCCGAGATCATCCGTCCGTTTTATCGCGAACGTTCCGACTTCGCCAAATCCGTGCTAGCCAACGCGCTTGGCGACCGCGTTCCGTGGGCGCTGCACGCGCAAGAAGGCGCGTTTTTCCTCTGGTTGTGGATCAACGGCCTGCCCATTCCAGCGAAGGAACTCTATCGTCGCCTCAAAGAGCGCAAAGTTCTCGTCATCCCCGGCCACTACTTCGCCTATGGCATCGATCAGGAGTGGCGGCATCCGCAGGAATGCTTGCGCCTGACTTATTCGCAGCCGCAGCACATCGTTCGCGAAGGTCTCGAAATCATCGCCGATGAAATCATCCGCAGTTTCTGAGCCGTTTTCGTCTTTCATGGCCCGCGCCCTGTTCGATCCCGAACGCGGCTACTACACCCGCCACATTCGCACCGTCGGCGCACGCGGAGATTTCGCTACCTCTGCCACGCTTTCTCCCACTCTCGGTCGCGCCGTTGCCGCCTGGCTCAAATCCGAATCAAAAGCGCAGCCGAACATCCGCCACATCATCGAAGTCGGCGCGGGCGATGGCTCGCTCATGGCCGCAGTTCGCCAATCCCTGGGCTGGTGGCAGCGCCGTCAGTTCACCTTCCACATCGTCGAGACTTCACCTGTGCTGCGCGAACAGCAGCAAAAGCGACTCGGCAGCAAAGTGCGCTGGCACCACGACCTCGAATCCGCTCTCACCCACGCTCAAGGCCACGCCTTCATCTATCACAACGAGCTGCTCGATGCCTTCCCCGCCACGCTCGTGCAGTGGCAAAACGCTCTCTGGCACGAAGTCTGGGTGCCAGAGCAGCTTCACCCGCATCAGCTCGATTCGGCACACTTCAGTGCTCTGCGTCACACCACCTTCAAAGACGGCCAGCGTTGCGAGCTGCATCCCAGCATCCGCGACTGGCTGCACCACTGGACACCGCATTGGAAAGGTGGCTCCATGCTCAGCATCGACTACGGCGATGACTTTCCGCAGCTTTACCACCGCCGTCCGCACGGTACACTGCGCGCCTACCTGCTGCATCAAAGGCTTACCGGCACCGACATCTACGCCAATCCCGGCCGCCAGGACATCACTGCGGACATCAACTTCACCGACTACGCCGCCTGGCTGCTCGAACTCGGTCTGGAGCAGACCGCGCATCAAACACTCTCCGCGTTTCTTCAGCCACACGGCGCATCCGCGCAGCTTCTCGACGCTGAGGGTGCTGGCACCGCCTTCAAGTGCCTCATCCACCGTCGCTGTTAAGCTTACTTGGGTCCAAAGTCCTCGACGTACTGCTCCACGATCACCTTCAGCTCCGGCGGGCGCGGCAGACCGATCTCCACAGCGCGTGAGCCATCCACCTGCTGCGGCCAGTTATCCACGATTCCTTGAATCCGCGCATCAAACGCATCCACAATCGTTCCTAGCTTGATTCCACGCTCCGCTGCTACGTCTTGAATCACCTTCTCCGCGATCTGGGGCGTCACACGATGCGCGGGAAGCACATAGGCACGGTCTTTGCCGAGTTTGGACTCTTCCACCTCGCTCAAAGCGATGAAGGACTCGATCACGGTGCGATAGCCAGTCATCGGATGCGGCTGATCGCGGCGGATCGGCAGATGGCAGGCTTCGCCATTGAGCGGCTCACGAAACATGCCGCTGGCCCAGCTCGAAGCAGCCGCATTCGGCTTGCCTGGACGCACGATCACCGTCGGCAGGCGCACGCTGCGACCGTCGAAGTGGCCTTTGCGGGTGTGATCGTTCACCATCATCTCACACATCGCCTTCGTCATGCCGTAGGTCGTCTGCGGGAGTTGTTTGGTGGTGTCTGACATCATCTGCGCCATGTCCAAGCCGCCGTAGCACGCAACGCTGCTCGCAAACACGACTCGTGGCCGTCCTTCCGCCACCCGTGCCGCCTCAAACACATTTCTGCCACCATCCAGGTTCACGCGCATCGCGTCATCGAAGCGCTCCTCGCACTCCCCGCTGACCATGGAGGCCAGATGAAAAATCACATCGAACTTGCTGCCCGTTGCGGCAAAAACCGTGGCCCGGTCGCCAATGTCGCCCTTCACCTGCTTCACTCGCGCATCGGTCGGTTCTTCGCGGAAAAACGCGTCCAGCAACACCATCTCGGTGATCGGCTGGCCGTTCCAAGTGCCGCGTTCGAGGAGCTTCTGCGCAAGCTGAGAGCCAAGAAAGCCGCCGCCGCCGGTGATGATGATTTTCATGATGATAATAAGGACATACACCTCTTCTTTTCAACAGTAGCAAACGCCAAAGCAGTTCCGAATCTGCCAGGGAACCAAGCCGGGACGGAACACCTGGGCGGTCCCGGCTTCGACACGGCTCTTTCCAGGGTGGCCTCGACAACGCACGGCAACCCGTCGCTAGGTGGCGGAAAGCCCGCGTCCTTCAGAGCACCGCGTTCCTGCGGCTCAGTCCATGCTTTGAATCGACCCTGACACCGCCGCGACAGTTCACAGACAGGCTTGCCAGCGTTCGTGTCGCGCCCACCTTGGCCGCCATGAACACGACGAATGATCCGCTGTGGCTCAAGCTCAAGGACTTCGCCTTCGACCATCCGGACGCGCTGACCTTCACCCGGCGTCTCGCACGCGAAAACAACTGGTCGCCCGAATTCGCACGACGTGTGGTGGATGAGTATCGCCGCTTCCTGTTTTTGGCTCTTCGTGCGGGGCACCCCGTTACGCCCTCGGATGAAATCGATCAGGCCTGGCACCTGCACCTCGTGTACACACGGTCCTATTGGGAGGAACTCTGCCGGGACATCCTCGGACGCCCGCTGCATCACGGGCCCACGCGGGGCGGTGCCGCAGAAGATGATCGCTTCGAGCACCAGTATGCCCAGACCCAGGCCAGCTACGCCCGATGGTTCGGCCACGAACCACCCGCCGACATCTGGCCGCCTGCGGCAGTTCGGTTTGCACCTCGGGCGCACTTCGCACGGGTGAACACGGCGGCGTACTGGATGCTGCCCAAACAACGCGTCAGCCGCGTAGCCGCAGCATGCCTGCTGGCAGCGCTCCCGCTGGTCACTCTGGCCGCATGCGCCACCCAGATGAGCGACATCAGTTTCGGAGATGTCTTTCCATTCCTGATCGTGCTGCTCGTCATCGGCCTCGCGATCAGGGCAGCACGCCGTGGTGGCAAGAAAGGCGGCGACGGTTGCGGTTCGGGATGTGGTGGCGGCACCAGTTGCTCCAGCCACCACGACAGCTCCTCGGGCTGTGGTTCATCCGGCTGCGGCTCGGGCTGTGGCGGCGGTGGAGACTGACTTGGCGCGACAGCCGCGCGATCAATCTTCCATCCCCGGAATCGGCCCAAACGCCTCCGCTGGCAGCCGCCGGATGAACCGCCCCTTCGCATCTCGTTCCTCCCAGCCGAGCCAACGCCAGGCTTCTGGGGTGGCGTGGAGGATGCGGGTGCCTTTGCCGTCGATGACGGCGGATTGGTGCTCGGGAAGGTTGTGGCCAGTCCAAAGGCATTCGCCGGTAAAGGCATTCCAAATCTTTACAGCGTTGTCAGATGCCCCTGAAAGTAGTAGGAAGCCGTTCGGACTCCATGCACAAGATCGTACGTCTGTCACATGGCCGACAAGACAAAGGCATTCTTTGCCCGTCACAGCATCCCAGACTCTAAGCGTGTCGTCCCAAGCGCCAGAGAGCACGCGCTTACCGTCAGAACTCCACGCACAGCAAGAGACTGCCGCCCCATGACCTTGGAAGTCCAAAAGTTTTTTTCTGGCATTAATATCCCATATACTGAGCGTTCGATCCGTGGAGCCAGCAATTATCCTTGAGCCATCGGGACTCCAAGAACAGCAAGTGATAGCATTTACATGCGCGTCCAAATTAAGTAGTTCTGTGCCTGTAGCTGCATCCCACAGCTTGAGGCTGCCGTTTTCACCAGCCCCTAGTAACCGCGTGCCTTGTGGACTCCAAGCACAGGACCAAACTGCACATCCCTTTGATTCTATCCGAAGACATTCGTTTCCCTCGGTATCAATGACCTTGAGCGTTTGCTCATGCAGCCCCAAAAGAAGTCGCGTGCCGTCAGGGCTCCATGACACTGTTGAAACATAGTCTGATGATCCGTCCATGCTCCAAACAACTCGACCCTGCTTAGCGTCCCACATGATTAGCATATTGTCCAAGGAGACAGAAAACAAGCGCGTGCCATCTGGACTCCATGAACAGGCAACAATCCAATCATTATGACCGATGAGGCACATGACTTTCTCGCCTTTGGACGCATCCCACAACTTCAAAGAAAAATCATCGCAGCCTGCGGCGAAAAGAGTGCTATCTGGATTCCACGCACAGCATCCAACTTTTGCTTCGTAGCATGTAAGGCGAAACAAATCGACCCCCGTCACCGCATCCCATATCAAAAGAGTATTGTCGTAAGAACACGACAAGCATTGCTTCCCATCAGGACTCCACGCACAACAACTAACCGCGTTTACGTGTTGATCCAATGCCAACAACGGAAACCCCGTCGAAACATCCCATATTTTCAAAGTGTCATCTCGAGAGCCAGATATGATCCGAGTTCCATCTGGGCTCCATGAGCAACAACTGATTTCGTCTAAGTGTCCAATCAGAACCAAAAGCTCTTTTCCAGAAAAAGAGTCCATCATGGAGATGTGCTCGGAAACGCCGCAGATAATCTTGTCACCATCAGGACTCCATGCACAGCATCGAATAGGCGAATCGTAAAATAATCCGAAGGTTTCGACACCAGTAGAGGCCACCCAAACTCTCAGGCTGTTGTCGTCACCCCCTGAAAGCAAAAGGTTTCCATTAGGACTCCATGCGCAACACATGAGACTCGAGGCGTGGCCATCAATGCAGAGCAACTGTTTTCCGCTTGTAGCGTCCCAAGTTTTCAACGTACCGTCACGTGATCCCGAGAGTAGATACCGCCCATCTTTACTCCACGCGCAACAGGTGACCGCAGATTTGTGACCTAAAATGGTAGAGAGTTGTTTTCCAGTAGTGGCATCCCAAAGCTTGAGTGTCTTGTCTTCAGAGCCGGAGAGCAGGCGTAAACCGTCAGGACTCCACGAACAACATGAGACCTCACCAGCATGACCGATCAATGCGAAAAGATTCCGACCGGTGACCGCATCCCAAACTCTAACTGTGTGATCCCTTGAGCCCGTCGCGAATGACGTCCCCCTTGGGGACCATGCGCAAGAGCAAACCCAATCAGCATGTCCAGAATAGACTTTTGGGACACACATTTCTGGCATGGCGCGCGATTGATTTGTCAGCAAAGATCCCGATCCATCAGCATAAATTATCTCAGCCAATTCCAATCTTGTTTGTTGGGCTTCTGCTAAACCCCTGCCTCGACGCCACTGCAATCCTGCCACATCCGCGTCCACCAGCTTCGCACGTGAGGCATCGACATGCAGAAACAAAGCCTGCCGTGCCTCCAGGCCGGTCAGATCTGCCTCGCTGAGATCGACGAACTCGACGCGGGCGCGATTGAGTTGCACGCCGCGCAGATTGGCTCCGCGTAGGTTCAGCGGGCGGTCTTTGCTGTGCCCTTTGAGGGTTTGCTCATCGAAATTCGCGCCGGCGAGATTGACGTGCTTTGGCTGCGGCTCGGGATGGCCGTGCTGGATGGCTTGGAGCCAGTATTGGAAGGCCATGGTGGCCGCAGGCAGGCACTCGCTGCCGAGGAGGCGTTCGAGGGACAGGATCGACGCTGTCTGCGGTTCCAAGGCGAGGATTTGGCCGAGAAAGTCGAGGGTTTCGAGCGAGGCCATGGGCATGTCCCACGCGGCGTCGGCTTTTTCCTTCAAAGCGCGGGCGAGGTGGCAGGCGAGGAAGTATTCCTGCAAGGAGGTGTGGGCGAAGCGGAAGCTTTTCT
>CAXNGR010000254.1:0-6238 GCA_964201265.1 Verrucomicrobiaceae bacterium | reverse complement strand
GGCGCGTCGGTTTCGAGCATGTAGCCGTCAGCAGGCAGCACACGAGCAGCTTCGGCGATGACGCCGGCGTTTTTGAAGCTGACGATGCCTGTGAAGGAAATGAGATGGCCGAGCTTCAGCAGCGGTGCCGCCTGCTCCATCGTGCCGGTGAAGCAGTGAAACACACCGCGCAGCCGGTCACTGAAAGGCAGCACAATTGCAGTCAGATCGTCCCAGCTTTCGCGATTGTGCAGAATGACGTTCAGTTTGAGTTCCACAGCGAGTTCAAGCTGCGCTTTGAGCACCTTGGCCTGATGCGCCTTCCATTCTTCAAGTGTGAACGCTTCCGGAGGCGCATGAAAGTAATCGAGGCCGATCTCGCCGATGGCGCAGACTTTTGGATGCCTGGCGAGATCACGCAGTTCGTCGATCCAGCTTTCTCCGCTCACCGAATCGGCATCGCAAGGATGAATGCCGACCGCCATGCGCACATCCGGCTCGTGTTCGGCGATGGCGAGCAGCTTGCGGGCGTTTTCGAGGTCCGTGGCTGGCGCGACCATGCGCGTGATGCCTGCGGCACGTGCGCGTTCCAGCACGGCGGGCAGATCACTGTCAAACTGCCGGCTGCCGAGGTGCGTGTGAGTGTCAAAAAACATGCCCGGCGCATTCGCATGCGGCGTTCAAGTGTCAAGCGCTCCGCTCACGAGCTAAACATTCGCGTAATCGCGCATCGTGTTCAGCATGATCACCACGGAGCAGGCTCCAGCGTCCGGGAAGCCGAGACAGGCTTCACCGAGCGTTTTGGCACGGCCGAATTGGGCGATCATGGCCTTGCTGGCTTCTTTGCCTGCTTCAGCGGCGGCTGCGACGGCGTTCAATGCTGCCGGAAGCGGAAGCGTGATGGATTCGCGGGCTTTCGCCGCTGCGGGTGCCACGGCGTCGATCATCGTTTTGTCGCCAGGCTTGGCTCCACCGCGTTTCATGACGCCTTCGAGCGCGGCTTCGAGAAGAAGGGCGAGACCCTCGGCATCGAAGGTTGTGCGTCCCGCGAGGGCTTTGCCTCCGGCGCGGAAAACGGTGCCGAAGATGGCTCCTGAGGCACCGCCCATGCTTGTCATCATGGCCGTGCCAGTAGTGACGAAAACTTGCTCAACGCTGGAAGGTTCCATCGGCTCAAGCTGGGCTTTCACGGCTTCCATGCCGCGTTTCATACCTAGGCCATGGTCGCCGTCACCGAGATCGCGGTCAGCTTGGGAGAGCAGGGGTTCGGCTTCGATGATGGCGTCGGCGACGCGCAGCATCATGAGGCGAACTTGGTTGGGAGAGAGTTCCATGGTGGTTGGCTGGAGAGATAGATGAAGGGGGATCAGGATGATCCCCCTCCTGGGAGGGCTTACTTCACGCCGGAAGCCTTCAGGTCGTTGTATTTCGCGAAGCCCTGCTCGGCAGTGAGGCCGCCGTGGACGACGCCTTGGACGGCCTGCATCATGGCGACAGGAGCGTCGCTCTGGAAGATGTTGCGGCCCATATCAACACCGCTCGCTCCTTGCGCGATGGCGTTGGCGCACATCTGGAGGGCGTCGAGTTCCGGCAGCTTCTTGCCTCCGGCGATCACGATCGGCACCGGGCAGCAGCTCGTCACCGTGTCGAACTCCGTGTCGGTGTAATAGCACTTCACCACGTTCGCGCCGAGCTCGGCCATGATGCGTGTCGCCAGGCGGAAATACTGTGGCGTGCGGGCCATCGCACGACCCACGGCGGTCACGCCCATGACGGCGATGCCGTAACGGGAGGCCGCATCGACGAGGTCGGTGAGGTTTTTGAGGCTCTGACGCTCATAGGCGCTGCCGATGAAGACCTGCACGGCGAGCACGGCGGCATTGAGGCGGATGGCTTCCTCGATGTTGAGGGCGGTGCTTTCGTTGGAGAGCGGTTCAAAGCCAGGGCGGCCAAACTTGGCCTTCTTGCCGTCGATCTCGCCTTCCCATTCTTCCATCGGGCTGATCATTGAGGTGCCGCCAGATGCACGCAGTGCGATGGCCTTCGTCGTGGAGGCCGGAATCACCGAACGCTGAATGCCGCGGGTAAGCATGAGGCAGTCGGCATACGGCGCGAGTGGCAAAATCGTCTGATCGACGCGCTCCAGGCCGGTGGTCGGGCCTTGGAAGTAGCCGTGGTCGAAGGCAAGCATGACGGTGCGGCCATCCTGAGGGTTGAAGACCTTGCTGAGGCGATTCTTGAGGCCCCAGTCGTACTGGTGGCAGCCCTTGAGGAAGAAGCCTGGGGCTTCCTGGGGGATGTGGGTGAAGAATTCCTTTTCCTTCTTGTCTGCTGCGCTGGTTTGGATGTCGGCCATGATCGTGGGGTGGGTTGGAATTGAATTTTGACCCATAATCAGCCGCGTCTTGCCATCCATGCCTGCTTCGGCCAGAGTTGTGTCGGATTTTGCAATGACCATGAAACCCGAGACCTCGATCCTCAGCCTTGTTCCGTCCGGTTCCGCGCATCGGGTGCATGGCAACCGCTCGGTGGCGCTACCGGGCGTCATGGTGGACATCCTGACCACGCGCAAAATCGAGCTGCAGCAGTGGGAACTGCGGCGGCTGAACGATCCCTACTGGCGTTTATACTGGCCAATGAACGAGGGGGGCGTCGTGGAGATCGACGGGGCGCGAACGCTCTTAAAGACGGGTCACGTGTATCTGATCCCGCCACACACGACTTTCAGCACCACCACGAGTCGGCCTTTCACCAAGTGGTATGCGCATTTCAACCTGGGGCCGGCGGCGGATCGTGCAGCGCCGGGGATTCATCGTTTTCCCACCACGGCGCACATGCGCAGCCTGCTCAACAGCTTGATTCGTCTGGGCAAACACCCGGAGGAAGTGCGCTTCCCATGGAGTGCGATCCAACTCGTGACCGAGGCGGTTCAATGCTTGCCTGAAAGTGTCTGGGAAAAGCAGCGGCTCGATGCACGAGTGCAGAAGGCGATGGATTTCATGCACCAGCATCTGGGATTAAAGCTCACGGCTGAGCAAATTGCTCGGCATGCCGGGTTGAGCGTGCGAAACCTGAATCATCTTTTTCAGCAAGAGCTGCAACAGCCACCGATGCGTGTGCTGCTTGATTATCGCCTGGACGAGGCTTGCCGCCAGCTGCGTCACACCGGGGATAGCATTGAGGCCATCGCGGAGCAGTGCGGTCTGGTGAACCGCCACTACTTCAGCCGCATGCTGAGGCAGTATCGCAGCACCTCGCCGGCTGCGTATCGCGAGGAAAGTCTCTGATCTAGTTCAGGAGAACGACTTGCGCAGGTGGCTGGGCAGGATGCCGAGCGCTTCGCGGTATTTCGCGACAGTGCGGCGGGCGACCTTGATGCCCTGCTTGTCGAGCATCTTGGCCAGTTTGTCGTCGCTGAGTGGCTTCTGTTTGCCCTCGGCCTTGATCAGGTCGGCGATGGCGTTTTTGACGCTGGTGTTGCTCAAGTCGTCGCCTGACTCGGTCTTCACGCCGTGAGAGAAGAAAAACTTCATGTCGAACACACCGTGCGGCGTGGCGATGTACTTGCCGGCGATGGCGCGGCTGACGGTGGTCTCGTGAACGCCGACTTCATCGGCTACAGTGGCCATGTTCAGCGGGCGCAGGAAGCTAGTGCCCTTTTCCAGGAACTCGCGCTGATACTTGAGGATCTGCGTGGCAATGCGGTGAATCGTCTGTTGGCGCTGGTGGATGGAGCGGATGAGGAATTTGCCGCTGCGGATCTTGTCGCGCACATAATTGCGGACCTCGCCGTTGTTGCCAGGCTGGGCGAGGAGGTCCTTGTAAGTGTTGCTGATGCGCAGGTGCGGCAGGTCGTCATTGGTCATGACCGCGACCCAGTCGCCACCCTGGCGCTCGACGACGACATCTGGGGTGACGTAGTTGTTGGACGACACCGCGAAACGTTGAGCGGGGCGCGGATCGAGTGTGCTGATGAAGTCCGCTGCGCGGGAAATCTGCTCCAGCGGCACGCCGAGTTTGCGCGCTAGGATGGGGTAGCGCTTGTTGGCGAGATCGTCGATGTATTGATCGACCAGACGCCAAGCGAGGCTCTGTTTTTTGCCCAGACGCTCAAGCTGGACGAGCAGGCACTCGCGCAAATCCTCGGAGCCAACACCAACAGGATCAAAGCTCTGAAGCATCCGTTTAGCCGCGATCAACTGATCGATGGGAATCGCGTGTTGAAGGCTGAGGTCATCGATCTTGGTGTTGAGGAAGCCACGGTCGTCGAGATTGCCGATGAGAAACTCGATGTGAGGTGCCAGCGTGGCCTTCGCGTCGGAAGTGTGGAGCTGGGAGAGAAGATGCTCTTGGAGCGTTGTCGGTGCCACGATGGAGTCCATGAGGAACTGCCAGCGCTCTTGGTCGTCACTGCGGCGTGTGGCAGTCTGCTGGCGGCTTTGCTGCCAGTACTCGCGCCATTCATCGTCCATGCGAGTCAGAGAGTCGATTTCGGTATCATCCACACTGCGATCGTCAGGATCGTTGGGAATGGCGTCTTCGATCGAATTTTCGGGCGGCTCCAGCTCTAGGACGGGGTTGATCTCCACCTCCTGCTGAATGATCTGGCGCAGTTCCAAAGTCGGGGCCTGCAAAATCTGCAAGCTCTGCTGCATCTGCGGCCCGATGGCGAGCTTCTGCGTCTGAATCTGGTGGAGTCCCTGGTCGGCCATGAATGGTTGTGAAGCAGCGAAGCGCAGCCCAACTTCTTAATCAAGCAAACATCAGGCCAGTGGATGATTTATTTTCAAATATCGAAAAAGAGATGCTGCTGGCATGAAATGCAAAGCCCCGGCGGCTGCCGGGGCTTTGACGTGGGGATGAGTCGAATGAGTCCCAGGCTCAAGGCACCTCGAAGACTTTTTGTGTGGTCGGATCGAGCGCCAGGGAACCGCTTTCCAGACCTGTGATGTCGAGTTCCTTGTAAGGTGGATAGGGGCTGATGACACGCCCGGGTTTTGCGGTTTTGCGACCTTTCAAGAAGGAGCTGGAACTGCCGCTGGAGACCGTGGTGCCGGGTGACTGCTCACGCGGCGTGGATTCGGAGCGTCGCGTGGTGACAGGTGGCGGCGCGGGTTCTGGCGGCTTGGGCGCTGGGGGAAGTGTCTGGGGCTTGGTGGCAGGTTTTGAAGTAGTCTTCGGCGGTGTCTGGCTTACCTTTGGTGGTGAGTAGGTACGCGAACTAGGAGCGGGGGTTTTAAGCTGTGGCGCGGGCTGCTGCGAGCGCGTGGCCGGAGTCGTGGGTTGCTGCGGCGGATAGCTGTAGCGCGGCTGTGACTGGCCCTGTGGCTGCGGATATTGGTAGCCAGGCTGCTGCGGCTGATAGCCAGATCCTGGCTGTGGGTAATTTGGCGCAGCCTGCTGGCGCGGGGTGGATTCGAGGCTGTAGCCACCGTTTGGACCGTAGGCAGGCGGCGGATTGTCCCGGCCGCTCGGATCCTGTCCATAGAAAATGCGGCGCACGACTTCGCTCATGCGTTTGCCGAACTTTGGCAGGAACTCGATGGGGTTTTCATACTGCTTCTGCGGTTGCTGCGGGTAGCCGTAAGCAGGGGCACCGTATCCGGGAGGTGGCTGCTGATAATTCGGCGGCGGGTGGTTGTATTGCGGCTGCGCGTAACCATTCGGCTGCTGCGGATAATAGCGCTGCTGGTTTTGAGCCATGGAGGTCGAGGCGATGGCAAGCACGGCGCAAAAACTCAACCGAGGGCTGATGCACAACCCCGCGTGAGTGGTTCGATTTTTCATAATGCTTAATAGTTCTTAAATTTCTGGCTTCTTCAAGCGGCATTTTCCGCCTTCCAGGCCCAGAGATCGTTGCGGGCAGATAGACGAATGCGGCTGAAGTTTGTTCAGCCGCATGGTCAATGTTGTGATGTAGTTCTGACTTTGCCGAGCTGGATCAGGCCAGTCGCGCGTCGATGTCCTTCTCCAGCCAGGCCCACATGCTATCCAAGCCCGCGCTGACTTTCGCTTTCGCGGCGGCGAGTTCATCTGCACTGAGTTTCTGGCCTGTGGCGGGAACGCTGCGGCCAAACATGTAGTATTTGATCTTCGGCTCGGTGCCGGAGGGGCGCACGGCGAAGCTGCGACCGTCGGCGAGATCGACAAAGAGCATCTTTTCCTTCGAGACGATGTCGCCTTCCTCGTCCTTGATCTCGTCCTTGCGGAAATCACGCATGTTGATGACGGCGGAACCATCGACCTCCTTCGGCGGGTT
>CAXNGR010000253.1:0-6273 GCA_964201265.1 Verrucomicrobiaceae bacterium | reverse complement strand
GCCATTTTCCAGATGAATGAGGCGCTCAAGAAGCTGGACACACGCGAGTTCGGCGGCAGCGGAGCCGAGTTGCAAATCCTCAACGCCTCCATGCCCTTCAACGACGCCGAACCCGCGATGAAATGGGACGGCGAGTGGCACATCACCATCGAAGTCTTCCGCGACCTCGGCGCGGCCTTCGGTGCCTGTATCATCCTGATTTACGTCCTCATGGTCGGCTGGTTCCGCAGCTTCCTGACGCCCGCCATCGTCATGATCGCCATTCCGTTCTCTCTTGTCGGCATCTTGCCTGCGCATGGTCTCATAGACGCCTTCTTCTCCGCAACTAGCATGATCGGCTTCATGGCCGGCGGCGGCATCGTGGTGCGAAACAGCATCATCCTCGTCGATTTCATCGAGCTGCGTGTGCGTGAAGGCATGCCGCTGAGCGAGGCCGTGATCGACGCCGGAGCCGTGCGCTTCCGCCCCATGCTCCTCACCGCGATGGCCGTCGTCGTCGGAGCTGCCGTCATCCTCGCCGATCCCATTTTCCAAGGCCTCGCCATCGCTTTGATGGCCGGAGAAATCGCCAGCCTGCTCATCAGCCGCATGGCCGTGCCAGTGCTCTACTTCATGGCGAACAAACATTCTCACCCCGAACCCAAACACTGACATGAAACCCAACATTGGAACCATCGACCGCGCCCTGCGCATCATCCTCGGCCTCGGCCTCATCGCCTACGGCATCGTCAATCACTCGTGGATCGGCGCCATCGGTGCCGTGCCGCTGCTCACCGCCTTCATCCGCTTCTGCCCGCTCTACGCGCCACTCGGCATCAGCACCTGCGGCAAAGGCGGCGACGACAAAGGCGGTGGCTGCTGTGGTGGCGGGAAATGTGGTTCGTAACTGATATGGACTGCGGCAGCCTGCTGCCGCTTTTTCCAGGCCAGCCTGCTGGCCGTCGTAGTCCAAAAGATCAGCTTTTCACACAAAGCGGAGTCTTACCCCGGCAGCAGGGCTGCCATCACCTCAAAGCGGCAGCAGGCTGCCGCAGTCCAAATTGACCCTTATGACACGCTTCCTCATCCCCATCGCCATCGGAGCCGCTCTCGGCTCGGCGATGGGCTACTTCGGCCAATGCAGCTCCGGCACCTGCCCACTCACCTCCACTTGGTGGCGCGGTGCCATCTATGGCGGAGTCATGGGCTTGTTGTTCGCTTTCAGCTCGCATCGCTAAGCCCAGCAAGGTGTTGAATCCGTGCTGCATCACCGAAGAGGTGGTGAGAGGCACGAACGCTCTCCTCGAAGCGACGATTTGACTCGCCGAATGATGTCCCCCGCTTTTTTGGCGTCATCTGGGATGCCATGTTGCCCGTGAGGCGACTGAGCAAATGAAAGCGGCATCCCGTTGCCAGGATGCCGCCGTGAATTTTGGGGGTTGGGAGGGAATCAAGGGCGCTTAGTAGCGACCGCCGCCACCACCGCCGCCGCCTTTGCCGCCGTAGCCGCCGCGACCACCACCGCCTGCATAGGCTGGGCGATCTTCCTTCGGACGAGCTTCGTTGATGGTTAGGTTACGACCGCCGTAGTCTTTCTCATTGAGGCCACGGATGGCTTCGTTCATGGCCATGGTGGAGTCCATGGTGACAAAGGCAAAGCCACGTGGGCGGCCCGATTCGCGGTCCATGGGCAGGTGGACGTCGGTGACTGTGCCATAATCGGTGAAGAGCGTGCGGATGTCGTCTTCGGTGGCGTTGAAGGGCAGGTTGCCCACATACATTTTCGTGTTCATATCTTTTATTGGTCGCAGCTCACCTGAGAGAGGCCAGACAGAGCTCCGATATCGGATTTCAGAACACCAACGAATCGAAAAGAATCACCTGATGAACAACTTAGTTGGCATGCACCAGGTTAACTTGCGATGTCCCTATCGTCGTCAGGGCCGCAATAGCAAACGATTGCTCAAATGCTTTTCCACGCGCCCGATGAAAAAGCGGCATCCCGTTACCAGGATGCCGCCGAGATTGGTTTAAAATAGAATGCGCTGCGGATTAGTAGCGATCACGGCCACCGCCGCCGCCGCCGCCGTAGCCGCCGCGACCACCGCCGCCGCCGCCACCACCCTTGCCGCCGTAGCCGCCGCGACCACCGCCGCCGCCGCCGCCGCCGCCGCCACCGCCGTAGCCACCGCCGCCACCAGGACGTTCTTCCTTCGGACGGGCTTCATTGATGGCGAGGTTACGACCGCCGAAGTCCTTGCCATTCTGGCCGCGGATGGCTGCTTCCATCGAGGAGGCAGAGTCCATGGTGACGAAGGCAAAGCCGCGTGGGCGGCCAGTGTCGCGATCCATGGGGAGGAAGACATCAGTCACCACGCCGTGCTCGGAGAACAGGCTGCGGATGTCATCTTCGGTGGCACTGAAGGGCAGATTGCCCACATACATTTTCGTGTTCATTTTCGTTTATTGGGTTCGGTCAGCCTGCGCCAAGGCTTGAGTAAGCTCCGTTATCGGATTTCAGAACACCAAAGAAACAACCTGATGAACGACTTAGCTTAGCCTTTATCAGGTTAACTTGCGGCCCGTATGTCGGTCTGATCAGGCGAATAGCAAACGATAGTTTCGACACGCCACAGCGCGTCAAACTCTCAATCTGCCACTTGGAACTGCTGGCTAATGCATCTCTACCTCGCAGTGACCTAGGCCGCCGCGGTAGTAGTTGAACTGCACATTCGGGTGATCGGCGAGCAGCGACATCGGCACGGCGCTGTCAGCCAGACGCTTCGAGATCATGAGTGCGGTGAGGCGCTGTCCCAGGGGATTGTCATGCAAGCCGGCGTGCCAGATGCTGACTTTTTCGGCCATCCAGGTCTCTTTCGGGCCGACGGTGATGGCCATCTTGGGCACCATGGTGATGTTTCCACCGCCAGAGGTGCGGGCGTTTTGCGCGAGCGTGACGGGATGCAACTCGACGACGCGAGTACTGAGCTTGCGATATTCGGCGGGCGGTGGCGGCTCGTTCTTCCATTTGCCGGTGCGTTTCAGCGGATCGTTGAAGGCCCAGTGCTTGATGTCGCCCTGGCCGCCCTGCATGACGACGCAGCGCACGCCGCTCTGCCAACTCTTCACATATTCAGCCACATCCGCTTTGGGGAAATGCAGGTGGGTGTCCGGCATGCAGAGCTTTTTCTGCATGCGGTCAAAGCAAAGCTGGCGATCCGCCCGCTCAAAGGAAAGCGGATGCTCCATGCTGACCTCTTTCTTCGTGTTTTCGTCGTACCACTCGTCCATGCCCCAGAAATGGCCGTCTTTGATGGAAATGCCGAGGTCGTTGATGAGACGCGCCACGAGCGGAAGCTGCTCCGTGGGGCCGATGGGGCCGCAGATGCCCGTTGGGTTGTCCGGCGTGGCCTGACGCCAGGCGTGGATGTATTCCAGGGCCTCGGCGAGGTAAAAATCCTCCAGCGTGTCGTACATGACGACCTTGAAGCCAGGGCGGGAGAGCTGACGCAGGTCGCGCTCGGTGAGCCTTGCGGCGTCGTTGATGAGATCGAAGTCCAGAGTGGTGTAATCCCACCAATCCGGGGCGATGTGACTGAGTTTGCGCGGCATGGCTGGTAGTTGGAGTTGTGGAAATGATTCTCAGGGGAAACGCCGCGTTTGCCAAGCCCTCATCACTTCAGGCGAAATATTTCTCCGAGAATGCCCCTGAGAGGGCCGATTGTCCTGAGTGCGAAGAACACGGCATGAGAAGCTGCTTCATGAGACTTTGTTCGTCGTGCAGTCACCCGCCTGTAAATTCTATTAAACATGAGAAAATGCATGTGGCCTCAAAAGTTAAACGACCACCCCTTTGCTTGTCCCGACGCGATGCCAGACAGTTCATCCTCAGCCCTGACACCGCCAACACATTGCGGCCAATCCCTGCACCGCATGCTGGCAGCGAAGAATCACACGGAGATGGGGTAAATACCCCATCAGGTGGCGATGGACACCCTCAGGCGGCAGGTTAGTTTGCATGAGTTAACCTTAACCCATGACCCGGCATGACTGAAAAACTTTGGATGGCTTGCTGCGACCCTCGCACCCTGCGAAGCCTCATCTCATACAACCAGGGGTGCTTGCGGTTTTGAAACCGCAAGCCGCCAGGACTCCAGAAGAATTACGTTTGGCAGCAGAAGAGCGGCTACAGCAGCAACAGCCTGGCACCGGGACATCTCTGCCCGAGTTGCTGCGGTTACAGCATGAACTGCAAGTCCACCAGATCGAGCTGGAGATGCAGAACGAGGAGCTTCAGGCCGCCAATGCGGAGATCGAAGACGTGCTGGAGCGGTACACAGATCTGTTCGATTTCGCGCCGGTCGGATATCTCAATCTCAACGTGGATGGCACCATCAATCTGGTGAACCTCTCCTGCGCACAGCTTCTCGGCCTGGAGCGTGATCAGATAATGAAACGACGCCTCACATCCTTCATTCCCGAGGATGAGCGCCCTGCTTTCACTCAGTTCATGCAGCGAGTCTTTGTGACCAGTGTGCGACAGACCTGCGAGCTGGGTGTGCTCGTCTCAGGCGGAACCGGGCGCACCGTTCATCTGGCGGCGTTGCGTGCTCCAGACGCCAAAGGCTGCCGGGCCGTGCTGATGGACATCACCGAGCGCAAGCGGGCGGAGATCAAGATGCAGGAGCAGCTCGATGAACTGCTTCGCTGGCAGAATGCGATGTTGGCACGCGAGGGGCGCGTCCAGCAGATGAAGGCGGAGGTCAATGCCCTCCTCACCCTGCAGGGGCAGCCCGCACGTTATCCCAGCCAAGCTTCATGAAAGCGCCCCTGCCGCCCGATGAATCACAACGCCTCCGGTCGTTGCGTGAATACAATGTACTGGACTCACCGCCCGAGGCGGAGTTTGACGAGTTATCCTCGCTGGCGGCGCACATCTGCCAGGCTCCCGTGGCCCTGATCTCCTTCGTGGATGAATCACGCCAGTGGTTCAAGTCCCACCACGGCCTGCAAGCTCGGGAGACCCCGCGGGACCTCGCCTTCTGTGCGCATGCCATTTTGCAGAAAGACATCGTCATGGAGGTGCCGGACGCGCGGGCAGACCCGCGCTTCGCCGAAAACGAACTCGTGACCGCCTCACCGCACATCCGCTTTTACGCGGGAGCCCCCTTGATCTCACGAGACGGACTGCCGCTCGGCACGCTGTGTGTGATCGACCACCGACCACGCAGGCTGGAAGCTGAGCAGACTGCGGCCTTGAGCGCCCTGAGTCGCCAAGTCATGACGCGGCTCGAACTGTACCGTCAAAATGCCCAATTGATGAGAAGCGAGCAGGAGACGCAGCGCCTGCTGGCCCTGGCCGAAAAATCCCGTGCCGCGCTCTTGAGCGTGCTCGAAGATGAGCAGCAAACCGGTCGGCAGTTGCGGGAAAGCGAGGCCCGTTTCCGGGAGCTGGCTGAAACCATCGACGAAGTCTTCTGGATCACCGACCCGCTCAGGCAACAGATGCTCTACATCAGCCCGGCTTATGAGACCATCTGGCAGCGCACCTGCACCAGCCTGTGCGCCGCACCGCACCACTGGCTGGCGGCGATCCATCCCGACGACCGCCTGCGAGTCATGGCAGCAGAAGCCCGTCAGGCCCGTGGGGACTACGACGAGACCTATCGCATCCTGCGCCCTGATGGCAGTGTCCGTTGGATTCATGATCGCGCCTTTCCAGTGCGCGATTCGCAGGGCCTAGTTCTGCGAATCGTCGGCACCGCGATGGACATCACGGAAAGCAAAAATCTTGAGTCCCAGTATCTCCGGGTCCAGCGCATGGAGAGCATCGGCACGCTGGCAGGCGGCATCGCCCACGATCTCAACAACGTGCTGGCACCGATCATGATGTCCATCGAGCTGCTCAAACGGCAAGAGCAGAACCCGCTGCGTCTGAGCATTCTCACCACCATCGAGGGCAGCGCTCGTCGTGGCGCGGAGATGGTCCGTCAGGTGCTCTCCTTCGCGCGTGGCGTGGAGGGGCGGCAGTTGCGCTTGCAGGTCGGTCATTTGCTCAGGGAGGTCGAAAAAATCGTCCAAGACACCTTCGCCAAAAACATTCTGGTGCGCTGTGACGTGCCATCGGATCTGTGGGTGGTGCAAGGTGATCCAACACAGCTCCACCAAGTGCTCCTCAATCTCTGCGTCAACGCCCGCGACGCCATGCCTCGCGGCGGCACACTGACACTCGCTGCAAGCAACCTCATCCTCGACGAGCACTACGCCGGAATGAACATCGAGGCCAGTCCCGGC
>CAXNGR010000252.1:0-6298 GCA_964201265.1 Verrucomicrobiaceae bacterium | reverse complement strand
AAATGGAACTCCACCCGGCCCTCAACATACTTCGTGCTGCGATACTCGTAGCCCTCGCGCACACCAAACGCGTGATACAGCAAACTCTGGCTCATCCAGACCTAGTGCCATCACCTCAGCCATTCTGCACCAACTTCCCGGATGAACCGCATGTCCAGTAGGGTGAGATCATGCATTGTCTGGCTGCGGGCCGTAGGCTCACGAAAAACTCACGGCATTGACGCTCGAATGCTGGGTCCATCCACCCATTTCGGCGGGATCATGATCTGGCGCGGCACTGTGGGCACGCCGTGCTCGTGCTGGGAGAGCTGCGTGACGACCAAATCGACCGCGGCAGCCGCCAAATGGTCGCGTTGCTGATTTTTCCTTCTTCCCGCGCACCACCTGCATCATGCGCATCAAATGCGGGTCCGGCTGGTAATCGAGCCGCTTCGCCTCCTTCAAAATCAGCTCCCGCTTCGCCGCTGCCACCTTTGGCGCTCCGCGCAGCACTCGCGACACCGTCATGATCGACACCCCCGTGGCTTGGGCGATGTCTTTGAGCGTGGGCGTCATGGGCATGGTGTTAGCATAACACGCCATGTCGGCATTCAAGCCGCGAAATCCCTCCACCGGCCCCGTTCTCTCACATCATGCTCCTCCGATCTCTTTTTTGCCTGCTTGCGATCTCTGCGCTCTTTTGCGGCCAAACTCATGCTCAGAGCCTCCTCCCCGCCAACTGGGACCCCGCGCTCGCGGCCGACATCGTGATGCAGCGGCTCGTCCGAGTCACCGCGCCACAGGTGAAAGGAGCGCATGATGCGGAGTTCGTGTGTGTCGGCGAGCGGGCCTACATCGTCGAACATGACAACGACGTGTCACCCGGCCACGGAGCGGGCGCGGCGATGTATTGTGTGCTGTCGGTGGTGAACATGAAGACGCTCAAGGTCGAAAAGACGCACCTCCTTGCCAAAGCGGGCCAGGCATTCGCCAACGTCACGTTGCCACAGGCGCAGGCCTTCGTCCCTCGCATCATTCGCAAGGATGAGCACACGCTGCGCACCTACTTTTGCAGCCAACCGGCCAAAGCACAGGCCGTGACCTGGTATCGCGACTTTGACCTGCGCACGCAGACCTTCGAGGAAAGCATCCACAAAGCCAAGCTCAAGACCGCCGCAGGCACCTTCGACATGGAGCCGCGTCATTTTCATGCGGACGCAGTCGCGTCAGGCTTCAAGCGGCCCGCCATCAATCAGGGCCTCTACATCTTCGATTCGTTCAAGGAGTTCGATGGCCGACGCTACGTCGCGCTCAACAACTTCCCCGGCAAACAAAACGCCCTCGCCGTGCTGCACGATGACTTCACCACTTTCGAAGTTATCGGTCACTACAACGAACCACAATCGCAGCAGCTCAGTGAATCCGCCGTGAACCGCCTGCCCGACGGCACCTGGATGGCCATCGTGCGCAACGACGGCGGCAACTACCACTTCACCACGAGCCGAGACGGCAAAACATGGACCGTCGCCGAGCCAAAGCCCTTCGTGCCCAACGGCCTGAACTCCAAACCGACCTTCGATAAGTTCGGCGGCGTCTATTACCTCGGCTGGCAGGAGAACACCAAGATCCAGAACTGCAATCGCAGCGTCTTCAACGTGGACATCTCCCGCGACGGCAAAACCTGGCAGCGCAAATACCGCTTCGAGTCCCCGCATTCCTTCCAGTATCCCACCTTCCACGAACACGAAGGCACGCTCTGGCTAACCGTCAGCCAAAGCGACCACGGCGGCTCCACCGACCGCATCATGTTCGGCAAGCTGGAGTCCGTCGGCCAGTTCGAGCCTCAAACCGGCCAAAAACGCATCGCCTGGCCTGCACCACCACCACCCGAGCCCGCCCTCATGAAACGCGGCGTGAAGCTCTTCACCGACCGCGAGTATGTCATCGACGAAATGCCAGCTTTGGTCAAAGACCTGCCGTTTCATCGCACCAGCATCGAAAAGCTCGACGTGACCGTCACCAAGCCCGGCACGCTCTTTGCGCTTACGCCCACGATTCGCCCCAAAGCCGCGAGTCAGGAAGAAGCGCTGCAAAAAGCAGGTTTTGAAAAGGTCGATGTGCCCGAAGTGCAACTCTTCCCCGGCGAAATCAATCGCGTGAGCCTGTATCGCAAAGCGGTGAAGGCCGGTGAACGGCTTCAATTCAAGAAGATGGTGCTGCTGGTGCTCGCGGATGGGGCCGCGCTTCAGGAGATGAATGGATTGATTCCCTCGGTGATGCTGAACCCTGGCGCGGAGTTTCAAGACAAGGCACGCGGTGGCGCGATGATCATTGGGATGGATCGCACTCCCAAAGGACGAATCTGGGGCTGCTGGACGGGGACGGGGGACAAGCCGGATGGGTATTTCCTGCTCGCGACGAGCGATGACGATGGCACGACATGGTCGAAGCCGCGCGTGGCGGTCGGGGCTCGGATGGAGGCGGCGCAGAAGGTGAGCGGGGCGCTGGTGGGGAATCTTTGGACGGACCCAAAGGGGCGCTTGTGGCTCTTTTTCGATCAGCAGCTCGGCGATCCGCAGAAGCGCATCACGAACTGGTTCATGCGCTGCGATGATCCCGATGCGGCGGAGCCGGTGTGGAGCACGCCGGTGATGTTTGCAGAAGGTTGCACGCTGAACAAACCGACGGTGCTCAAGGATGGCTCGTGGCTGCTGCCGGTATCGGACTGGCATCAAAAGACGTGCCGCGTGTTTTCTTCGACCGATGAAGGTACTTCGTGGAAGGAGCGCGGCCATTTGCAGTTCCCCGATTGGGAGTACGACGAGCACATGATGGTCGAGTTGAAGGATGGTCGCCTGTGGATGCTCGCCCGCACGAAAGGCCAGCCGCACGAGAGTTTCTCGACCGATGGTGGCAAAACGTGGAGCGAGCCGAAACAGGCTGCGACGGTGCAGAATGTGAATGCGCGCTTCTTCCTGCGTCGGCTCAAATCGGGCCGCATTTTGCTGGTGAAGAATGGTTCGCCGGCAGAGCGACTGCCCAAGCGCACGCACATGAGCGCGTGGCTTTCCGAGGATGAAGGCCAGACGTGGAAGGGCGGCTTGCTGCTCGATGAACGCAACGCGGTGTCGTATCCCGATGGCTTCGAGGCGCCCGATGGCCTCATTCACATCCTCTATGATTGGAATCGGCACACCGACGCGGAGATCCTGATGGCGAAGTTTCGTGAGGAGGACGTGCTCGCGGGCAAAATCGTGTCGAAGGACGCGAAGCTGCTCATGCTCGCGAACAAGGCCACCGGCCCGAAGCCCGAAAAGCTCTACAACGGCATCGAACTTCCCGACCAATGGCCGCCGCGCTACCGCGAGCCGAGCGATGCGGTCATGGAAGTGCCGTATTTGAACAAGAAGCCGAAAGTCATCCCCATCGACCTCGGTAGGCAGCTCTTCGTCGATGATTTCCTCATCGAGAAGACCTCACTCAAACGCACTTTTCATCAGGCGAAGAAGTTTGAGGGCAATCCGGTCTTCAAAGCCGAGACGGAACGCGAACTCGGCAAATCCACGCAAGGCGAGAAGGGCGAAGAAGCGACCACGTTCACCGGTCAGGGCGGCGTGTTTTACGATCCATCGGAGAAGCTTTTCAAGATGTTCTACGTCGCTGGATGGCGTGGGGCGCTGTCGCTGGCCACGAGTCCGGACATGAAGACCTGGACGCGCAAAGGACAGCTTTTGCCCGAAGGCTTGCGTTGGACCGGACCGAAGCTCGCCACCGGCGGCTCTGACAACTGCGTGTGGCTCGATTTGAATGCCCAATCACCCGCCGAGCGCCTGAAATACATCACCTGCTGGCTGCATGTGCCGAAGGAACAACGCCCGCAGGGCTTCATGCACTCGCTGCATGTCTCCGATGGCAAGACGTTCTCCGATGCGGTGACGACGAGCATCGCGGCGGATGATTACTGCTCCTTCTTCTACAATCCCTTCCGCGAGAAATGGGTCTTCAGCATCAAGATGGGCACCTCACGCGGTCGCAGCCGATACTACTACGAGAGCGATGATTTCCTCGCGGGAGCGGACTGGAAGAAGAGCGTGTTTTGGACCTGCACGGACAAACTCGACCTGCCTGAGCCTGCGGATCGCTATCCCGGCGGCGGCGAGCCTGCGCAGCTCTACAGCCTGAATGCCGTGGCGTATGAGAGCCTCATGATCGGCATGCATTACATCCATCGCGGACCCAACAATGGTGTCTGCGAGAAAGGCAAATTCCCGAAGCTGCTCGATCTCGAACTCGGCTTCAGTCGCGATGGCTTTCATTGGGATCGACCCGATCGACGCGGCTTCATCGTCGGCTCACGCACGGAGGGCTCGTGGGATCGGGCGTATCTGCACAGCACGGCAGGTGTGTTTGTCGTGCTCGATGACCAACTCGTCTTTCCCTACATGGGCACCAGCGGCATCGCGCCGAGCGGTCATCGCGGCATGTATACCGGCGGCAGCATCGGCCTCGCCACGCTGCGCAGAGATGGTTTTGCCTCTATGGATGGCCCAGGCGAACTCACGACGCGTCCGGTGAAGTTCAAAGGCAAAAATCTCTTCGTGAATGTGAACGGCGAAGTGCGTGTGGAAGTGCTCGATGAGGCTGGAAAGGTCATTCGTAGCTCGAAGGTGGCGTCTGGGGATCAAACGAGGCTGAAGGTGGAATGGGCTGACGGCACTGACCTTGATGACCTTATTGGGAAAGCGGTGAGATTCCGCTTCCATCAGGCGAAGGGCTCGTTGTATGCCTTTTGGGTCACGCCGGACGAAAAAGGCAGCAGCGGCGGTTATGTCGGCGCAGGCGGGCCGGACTTTGGCGGCGTGCGCGACATCTCCCAATAACTTCATGAAACGCTTCTTCGACTGGTTCAACAATCTCTACCCCGTGTGGCTCGTCACACTGGCCGTCATCGCGTTTTTCAAGCCGCAGACGATGCTGTGGTTCGACAAGCCGTGGATCTTCTGGTCGCTGGCGGCGTCGATGCTCGGCATGGGGCTGACGCTGAGTGTGGATGATTTCAAAGCCATCGGCCGCATGCCGGGGAGTGTCGCGCTGGGATTCATCGCGCAATACACGATCATGCCGCTCTCAGGCTGGATGGTCGCGACAGCGCTGAAGCTGGAGCCGGGCCTCGCCGTGGGCATCATTCTAGTGGCGAGCTGCCCCGGCGGCATGGCATCGAACATGATCAGCTACCTCGCCAAAGCGAACGTGGCGCTGTCCGTGGTGCTCACGATGGCCTCAACGATGCTGGCGTTCTTCTTCACGCCGATGTGGACGAGTCTGCTGGCCGGCAAGTATGTGCCCGTGGATGCGTGGGGCCTGTGCGTGTCCGCTTTTCAGCTCACCATCGCGCCCGTGGTGCTCGGCGTGCTCATCCGATGGAAATTACCGCGCACCGCGGATCAAATCGGAGCCTGTGGCCCCACGGTGGCCGTGCTGGCCTTCACGCTCGTGAGCGGCGGCATCGTGGCGGCGAGCGCGGAAGCTATTGCGGCCAATTTTGGCAGGCTCGCTCTCGCGGCTTTTCTGCTTCACCTCCTGGGCTTTGGTGTAGGCTATGCCATCTCGAAGGTGCTGCGTTATCCCGAGTCTGTCGCCCGCACGGTGAGCATCGAGGTCGGCATGCAAAACGGCGGCATGGCAGCTTCGCTAGCTCGGGAACACTTCGCCGCGATGCCTTTAGCGGCAGCAGCAGGTGTCTTCAGCGGCGTGTTGCAAAACGTCATCGGCGGACTGCTCGCCGCCTGGTGGAAACGCCGTCCGCCTTCCGCATGAGCCGCCGCGACATCTACTATTGGAAGTGTGATCGTCCCGCGGCGTTTCATGGCACGCAGACGCGTGGTGAGTCGGATACGAATCTTGCTTCGCAGCTCGAACAAGAGCTTCAAAGCCACTTCGACACGAAAAACGTCGTTTTGAGCCCTGGAGCCGGTCAGGGGAATCATCTCACTTGGAATGCTGAGGTGGATGGCAAGGCGATGTTTGTCCGCGTGGAAAATGGGCCGGAGAAGGATGGACATCTGGCGATTGAGTCCGCTTTGCTGGATCGGGTGCGTTCGGTGGGTGTCGTCACGCCGAAGGTTTTTGGGTGTGATGCCACGAGGAGTCGTGTGCCGTTTGCTTGGCAGGCTTTGGAGCGGATTTCGGCACCGGATTTGAATCAATGGTTCAAGCAAGGCACGCTGGAGGTGCCGAAGATCGCGTTCGAGATCGGGGAGGCGGTGGCAAAGTGGCAAGCGATCAGGTTTGATGGCTTTGGCGTTTTAGAGTGGTGGGG
>CAXNGR010000251.1:0-6301 GCA_964201265.1 Verrucomicrobiaceae bacterium | reverse complement strand
CTGCGCCCGCACCACCCAGCCGAGCAGCAAGGCCAGCAGCAGGCAGGCGGCGAGTCGTGCGGAGCGTGAGGACAGCATGGTCAGCCCTGCCGGTGGCGGTGTACTTCGCGGCTGGCACGTTCCAGCGCCTGTTTTTCGTCCTCAGTCAGGCTGTCTTTGCCGTGGAGGCTGATCTTATCGAGCAGGGGATTGATGACCTCTTCCATCAGAGATTCGATGGGATCAGCGTGCCGGTTGCTTTTGGCCGGGAGCACGGGTTCGTCTTCCAGATCAATCGCGGCGCGTGCACGTTTCCGCGCCATCTCCGGCATGCGTTGGAGCGGCGCTGGCTGCCACTGGCTGGCGTAGGTCAGGGGGCGTCCGCCGTAGCCCAGGCTGCGGGCGTAAAACCACCCCGCTGCCGCGCCACCGAGATGCGCGAAGTAGGCGATTCGCAGCCCCTCCGGCATGAAATCAAACACCGCGCATGCCACACCCAGGACGAGCTGCATGACGCAGAGCGCCTTGGCCAGCGTCCACAGCCGCAAATGCACAGGAATGATGAAATAGATAAACGCGGTGATCTGCTGCTCCGGCATCACCACCGCCAGTGCCATCAGCAGCCCGAACACAGAAGCCGAGGCACCAATCAGCGGCGTGATCGTATCGCCATGCACCCAGCCGTTCACCACCATCTCCGCAGACGCGCCGAGGATGCCCGCGCCGAGGTAGATCAGCGTGAAATGCAGGCTGCCAAAAAACTGCTGCACGCCCCGCCCGGCGAACCAGAGCATCATCATGTTCAGCACAAAGTGCCCCACGCTGCCATGCACAAACATGTAGGTGAAGAGGGTCCAAACATGGCCGCGCCCCAGCTCATGCGCACTCACACCGCCCAGCGGCATCAGAAGTTCGTCCGTCAGCGGATGCCGCAGCCAGCCAGTTTCAAACACGAACTGCATCACAAAAACCGCGACATTGATCCCAAAAAGGATCTGAAACGCAGTGAAGCGCCGCCGTTCCGGGTCGGAGGTCGTTTCGCGCATGTAGTCACGATCATGCAGAGCCATGAGCCAAATGTGTCTGCTTCGGCTGCTGTGCGCGAGGTTTTTTTCGCCCGGTCGATGACAATCACGCGGCTGTCGTTTACGCTTGCGCCACCTCATGAATTCCTCTGCCGATACCCTGCTGGCTGCCGTTTCAAAAAGCGGTGCGCATGATGCCGCTGACCTCCTTGAAAAAGCATCAGGCGAAGACGCGGCAGAGGTGCTCCAGCAGCTGAACCCCATGGTCGCCCAGCAGGTCATGGAGGAGATGGGGGAGGAGATACGCACCGCCGCGCTGCACTTCGTTCCTCTCGAAAAAGCCCGCCAGTGGCGTGCCAACCGTGAATATCCCGAGGACAGCCTCGGCTGGCTCATGGAGCCTCCGGTGGCGGTGTTCCGCCCCACCCTAACCGTGGGCGAGGCCATTGAGGAAATCCGCAAGCTCACCCGCACCGCCTTCATCACCTACGGCTACGTCACGGACGCGGCGGGAAAGCTCCTCGGCGTGCTCGTCATGCGCGACCTGATGCTCGCCGATCCGCGCCGGACGCTGAAAGAGGTGATGTTCACGAGTGTCTTCACCCTGCGGCCCGACATGCCGCTGCCAGATGCGATGAAGGCCGCAGTGGGTCAGCATTACCCGGTTTACCCAGTCTGCGATGCGGAAGACCGTCTCCTCGGTCTTGTGCGCGGGCAGACGCTGTTCGAGGCACGTGCCATCGAAATCAGCGCCCAGGTCGGGTCGATGGTCGGGGTGGAGAAAGAAGAGCGTCTTTCCACACCGCTGTTCCGCAGTCTGCGCTTCAGGCACCCATGGCTGCAAATCAACCTGGCCACCTGTTTCCTTGCCGCTGCGGTGGTCGGTACGTTTCAGGGCACGCTCGACCGTCTCGTCATCTTGACCATCTTTCTGCCTGTTTTGGCCGGTCAATCCGGCAACACTGGCTGCCAGGCTCTTGCTGTGGCCCTACGGGGCATGACGCTGGGAGATTTGAAGTCCGGTGACGAGCGCAGGCTCGTCATCAAGGAGGGACTTCTTGGGCTGCTCAACGGCATGTTCGTCGGCCTCTCCGCAGGCCTGGGCATGTATCTCTATGCCCGCATGACGGACAATCCTGGTGCCGTGGCGCTCGCCTGCGTCGTTTGGTTGTCGATGGTGTTCAGTTGCGTCGTCAGCGGACTCAGCGGTGCCTTGATCCCGCTCACGCTGCGCAAGTTCGGCGCTGATCCGGCCACCGCCTCCAGCATCTTGCTCACCACCGCGACGGATGTGATCAGCATGGGCACCTTTCTCGGTCTGGCGACGCTGCTGGTGCCATGAGCGAGGTCATTTGGAGCCGGGCGAAGTGGCTGCCGCTTGCCGAGGCGCATCATCAGCGGGTGTCCGCGCATGCAGATGCCTTTGTGGACCGCCGCAGCCGTGGCGCCAAGCATCCAGTGCATGATTTCCTCTTCACCTACTACAGCTTCGCGCCTGCCAAGCTCAAACAGTGGGTGCCGACGCATGGCGTGAGCCTTGAAATCACCGCCGCTGATCTCGACAGCCGCTCTTGGTGGCAAACCGACCGCTTCATCCATGAACGAGGCCTACTGCGGCTCAATGAGCATCGTTTCACAAGCCGCGAGCGCGAATTCGCCACCTGGGCTGCGACGCTCTGTGCCCGCATCCTCAGCAGGGCAGGGCGCTTCAGTTGCTACGGTCTTCATGAGTGGGCCATGGTCTATCGACAGTCAGCCGAGCAGGTGAGGCATCAGGGTTACGAGCTGCGCCTCTCGCCTGCGGAGCTGGCGTCCTTTGTCGAAGCCCAGCCCGTCTGCTGCTCGCACTACGATGCCTTTCGCTTCTTCACGCCCGAGGCCCGCCCGCTGAATGTCCTTCAGCCCACGCTCGACTCCCGCCCCGACCTGGAGCAATCCGCCTGCCTGCATGCCAACATGGACCTCTACAAATGGTCCTCCAAGCTCTGGCCCTGGACCGGCTCCGATCTCATCGGCGAATGTTTTCTTCTGGCCCTCGAAGGACGTGATCTCGACATGCGCGCCAGCCCGTATGATTTGAGCGCCATCGGTTACGAGCCCGTAAAGATCGAAACCGCTGAAGGCCGCACCCAATACGAGCGCGAGCAACGTGAACTGGCCACGAAGGCGGCAGGCTTGCGCCAGCAGTTGCTCACAAACTGCGAAAGGCTTCAAGCCGTCACCATCACATCCTGACATCAACCATTCGCCTACCCACTTCCTCGCACAGGCCAATGAACGTGCGTTCTGGCAGGTTGAGCGGGCGGTCCTTCAGGGTGGAGACAATCCAGCGCCGTTTCAATTTCGTCTTTGGCAATGGCAGCGCGATCAACTGCCCGGCCTCGATTTCCGCTCGGGCGATCCAGCGAGCGGCGATGGCGACGCCGATGCCCAGCTTCGCCAGCTCCTTCGTCGCCTCGGAGCTGCCGAGTTCGATGAAGTTGTTCAGCCGCACGCCTTGCTTCATGAAGAATTCCTGGATCAGCGCAAAGTTCAGGCTGTTCCGGCTCGCCACGATGAAGGTCTCGCTGGCGGCATCCTTCAGCTTCGGCGTCTTTTGCGCCCATGGGTGCAACGGCGACACCAAAAACTCCAGCTCATCGTCGAAGATGGCGTGGCAGTTCAATCGTGAGACTTCCTGTGGCCTCAGGCTCACGGTAATATCGACCTGGTTTTTGAGCAGCTTTTCAATCGTGTCTGGCGTCTCGCCACAGACAACTTTGATCTCATAGAGGGGAAAGCTCTCTTTGAACTCACGGAACACCGTCGGCAGAATGAACTGCGCCGCCGCCGTGGTGCACCCGATGCGCAGCTTGCCGCGCGGCGTTTGATCCAGAGTGCCGAGAATCGCACGCGCATGAACCATCGACTGCAAAATGGTCTCGGCATGCGGCAGCAGCTCGCGTCCGGCATGCGTGAGATGCACGCTCTTGCCCTGGCGGTGGAAAAGCTGCGTGCCGAGGTCGGTTTCGAGCGACTTGATGGCGTGACTGATGGCGCTCTGCGTGAGGTGCAGCTCACGGCCTGCCTGCGTGAAGCTGCCACTGCGCGCGAGGCAGACGAAGGCCCGGAGCTGGCGGGTGTCGATGGCGTGGTCCATGAATGCCATTCATACATCAGGTGAAAAACATTGCGCCTTGTTTCTGGATGAGTTTGGCACGGTGGCACCACTGCTGCTTGATGGATGGGCGTCATGCAGAAAGCCGCCCACTCACCCAAAACTACTCTCAGCGGGGTCGTCCAGCCCGTGCGCATCGGTTTCATCCCGCTCACCGACTGCGCCCCGTTGATCGTCGCCCGGGGGCGTGAGCTGTTCCGCAAGCATGGCGTTCGCGTCGAGTTAAGTTGTGAGGTAGGATGGGCCACCATTCGGGAGAAGCTCCTTTATGGCCAGGTGGATGCGGCCCACGCCATCGCCGGCCTCGCGCTGGCCATGCGCCTGGGCCTGAGCACGCCGCCCTGCCGGGTGGTGGCGCCATTCGTCTTCAATCTGCATGGCAATGCGATCACGCTGAGCCGCGATCTGTGGAACCGCGGTGTGCGTGATGCCAGCAGCCTGAAAAAACTCATCCGCAGCAGCGCCAGCCGGAAGTTCACCTTCGGCATGGTGTCGCGTTACTCCTCGCACTTCTTCATGCTGCGCCAGTGGCTGACCGCTGGTGGCATTGATGTCGAAAAAGAGGTGCGCATCGTCGCGCTGCCGCCCACGCAGATGGCCTCGAACCTCGCTGCTGGTCTGATCGATGGCTACTGCGTCGGCGAACCGTGGAACTCCTTCGCTGTCGAGCGTGGCACAGGCTGGATCGCCGCCACGAGTGAGCAGCTCGCGCCTGGTCATCCCGAAAAAGTGCTCCTCACCACCGAAACCTTCATTGAGCGCCACGCCGATGAAATGCGCGCCATCATTGAGGCGCTGCGCGAAGCCTGTGTGTTTTGCGATGCGTCGGAAAACCGCGCGGAGGTGGCCCACCTGCTTGCGGATAGCGGTTATTTCGCCGGCAACGAGGAAATTTTGAAACGCTCGCTCGTCGGTCCGCTGGATCTCGGCACGGAGAAAACCGCCGACGTCACCAACTTCCACATCTTCCAGCGTCGTGAGGCCAATGAGCCCACTTCCGAGCGCGGACGCTGGCTGCTCGATGAATTCATCGCTCACGGCCTGCTCCTGCCCGCGCAACGCGCCGAGGCCGCCGAAGCACTGCGCGAATGCTGGACCTCCAGCGCCATCCCCCTTCCCAAAGCACCCGCCGCCGCACCCCAAACCGCCAAATCCAAGAAACGCACCCAACTCGCCCACGCATGAACACCACCGCCCCCATCACCCGTCGTTCCATCCTCCGCACCGCCGGTCTCGGCGCACTTTTCTCCGGCCTACCACAAGGCTGGGTCGGCTCCGCTTACGCCGATGATTCTCCCGAAACTCCCGACATGAAGTTTGGCATCATCGCGCTGACCGACTGCTCACCGATCGTCGTCGCGCATGAAAAGGGCCTGTTCAAAAAATACGGTATCAACTCCGTCGTCAGCAAAGGCGCGAGCTGGGCCGCGATCCGCGACTCTCTCACCAATGGAGACATCCAGGCCACGCACATGCTGCTTGGCATGCCGATTGCCTCCACCATGGGCCTCGGCGGTGCTCCGAAGAAGCCGATGATCGCGCCCTTCATCCTGAATCGAAACGGCCAGGCCATCACGCTCGCCAATTCACTAAAAGGCAAGGTCGCCGATGATCCGAAGGCGCTGAAGCCCTTTGTGGATGATGCTAAGGCAAAGGGCACGCCGATGACCTTCGCGATGACTTTCCCGCCTGGAACGCACGCCATGTGGATTCGTTACTGGCTGGCCGCAGGCGGCATTAATCCTGGCGACGCCGCTGGTGCGGGGGCGGACGTTTCTCTCATCACCGTGCCACCTCCGCAGATGGTCGCGAACATGAAGGTCGGCAAGATGGATGGCTTCTGCGTCGGCGAGCCTTGGAACGCCAAAACCATTACCGAGGACATTGGCTACACCTCCATCACAACGCAGGCCATTTGGAAGGATCATCCTGAAAAGGTTTGCGCCTTCACCGAGGAGTTCGCCGCGAAGAATCCCAAAACCGTCAAAGCCGTGATGAAGGCTCTGCACGAGGCCGGCGTGTGGCTCGACAAGATGGAGAACCGCGAGGAGCAGGCGAACATCGTCAGCGCCGCCACCTACATCAACTGTCCGCCTGAGACGATCCTGGGTCGCCTGCAAGGCAAGTACAACATGGGAGA
>CAXNGR010000250.1:0-6307 GCA_964201265.1 Verrucomicrobiaceae bacterium | reverse complement strand
CGGAGAGATCGGCCTCGTTGAAGACGCGCACGGCCATGTGAAGCTGGCCGTCTTTGATCCAGGTGTGTGCGCCCACGGGTGTCTGGCAGCCGGCACCGAGAATTTTCAAAAACTCACGCTCGGCGATGACGCGTGATTCGGTCTCCGCATGATTGAGCGCACGAATCGTCTCGATGGAGGCCGCATCACCCGCTCGGCATTCGATGGCGATGGCCCCCTGGCCTGCGGCAGGAAGGAAGGTCACGGGATCCAGTGTCAGGGCGCTCAGCGTCTGGCCTTCGATGTGAATTTGATCACCCTGCATCAATCCCAGGCGCAGCAGACCGGCGGCAGCGAGCAAAACAGCATCAAGCGGCTGATCGCCGAGCACTTTCTTCACACGCGTGGGCACGTTGCCACGAATCTCGACAATCTGCACATCAGGACGCAGAAACTTGAGCTGCGCGGCCCGGCGCACGCTGCTGGTGCCCACACGAGCCCCCTGCGGCAGAGTTTCAAGCGTGAAGGGCTTGGAAGTGATGAGCACGTCCTCAATCGCGGCACGCGGCAGCACGGCGGCGATGGTGAATCCGGCGGCGAGATCGCTCGGTACATCCTTCAAACTATGCACGGCGGCGTCGATCTGGCCGTTTTCGAGGGCGATTTCGAGTTCCTTGATGAAAATGCCCTTGTCCACCTGCGCCACGTCGCTGAACTCGGAGAAGCGCAGGTCCTGGCGCTTATCGCCGCTGGTCTGGATGATCTGGCGCTCAATGCGCAGGTGCGGAAACGCGGTTTGCAGTTCCGCCGTGACCATGTTCGTCTGCGTGAGGGCCAGTTCGCTGCCGCGGGTGCCGAGGGTGATTTTTTCGATGCTCATGAAGTGAGAAAGCCGTGCTGGTTGGGGACGGGCGAATGAAGAAAGCCGAATTTTTCGAGCTGCTCCTCAATGATGCGCTCGCAGGCGGCGAGCTGGCGCTCGCGCTCGCGGCGGCCTTCGTCGGCGATGGTCTGGAGGGCGTCGATGTCGTAGAGATACACGCCTTCAATCTCGTTCACGGCAGGATCGACGTCACGCGGCACGGCAATGTCGATGAGCAGCAGCGGCTCCCAGCGGCGTTTGCGCATGGTTTGCTCGATTTGCTCCGGCTTGATGACGAAATGCGGGGCGCTGGTGCTGGAAATGATGACATCTACCTCATGCAGGGCGTGCTCCCACTCGTCGAACTTCATCGCAGTGCCCTTCATCTCCGTGGCGAGCTCCACGGCCTTGTCGTAGCTGCGGTTGGAGACGATGATGCTTTTCGCTCCACGCGAGAGCAGGCTTTGTGCGCAGGTGCGGCTCATTTCGCCCGCGCCGACGAGCATGACGCGGCATTCCTTCAAATCGTGGACCTTTTCGGCGAGATCCACCGCCACGCTGCCGACGCTGGTGGAGCCGCGCTGGATGGTGGTTTCGTTACGCACTTTTTTGCCGACGGTGAAGGCCTGCTGAAAGAGCTTATTGAGCGTCTTGCCCGTCGCGCCGGTGTCGAGCGCGGTTTTATAGGCCGCTTTGACCTGGCCGAAGATTTCCGTCTCGCCGAGCACCATGGAATCGAGTCCGCTGACGACGCGGAAGAGGTGCCGCGCGGCTTCGGCGGAGTCGAGGTTGTAAAGCACGAGTGCCTCGGCGTGCTCGGGCTGGAGCTGGAAATGCTCCACGAGGTAATCTCGCAATGCCGCATGGCCGTGATCGCCGCTGGGCAGTGCGTGGGTGGCGTAGAGCTCCACGCGGTTGCAGGTGCTGAGCACGACGCTTCCTTCGAAGCCAGGCAAACCACGCACCTGCTGCACGGCCTGCGGCACCTGCGCTTCAGGGAACGCGAGACGTTCACGCACCTCGACGGGCGTGGTTTTGTAGTTCAGGCCCACACAGACGAGGCCACCATGGTTGTCAGTCGGCTCAGGCATGCGTCACGATCCAGAGCGAGATGAACGGCAGAATGAAGCCGATGACGGCCAGCCAAGCGGTTTTGCGTGGCGAGGTGAAATGCCGCCACATCAGAATGCTGATGACAGCATACAAGCCCCAGACAACCCAGGAGAACACCAGCTTGGGATTCGAGACCGAGGTTTGCAGTGCAAAGGAGATGCCCAGCGCGATGCTCAGCAGCAGCAAACCGAGTCGCACCAGGCGCTGGATCGCGTTCGACAGCCCCTGGATCGGCGGCAGTTGATAAAACAAGCCACCAATCTGGTGCTTTTTGAGCAGGCGCTCCTGGATCAAATACATGACGCCCGTGATGCAGGCCAAGGCGAACGCCGCATACGCAATCAGCGCCACGGCTGCGTGCAGCTCGACCAGCGCATTGATTTTTCCTTTCGGCGGATAAGGCGCGAAACCACCGACCAGCGCCATGATCTGCATGATGCTGAGGAGCGGAGCGGTGAAAACGCCGAGCAAGGACAACCGGAAAGCCGGGCCGACGAGGAAATACAGCAGAAGAATGCTCCAGGCGATGAATACAAGGATGTCCGGCAGGCTTTTCATGGGGCACTGGCCGACCTCCTGCCCACGGAGGTAAATGAAGGCGGTTTGCAGCACGAAACCGCCCGCCATGAGCATCAACTGCGTTCGACCCTGCTTCCAGGCACCCGATTTCAGCGCCTGCAATGCCTGCACCACCGCGCCCACAAAGGTGAGCGTGGCCGCGAGCAAGAGCTGTTGGGAAAGTGGCATGGAGGGCGCGGATACTCGCGGGCGCGGGACGTTTTCGCAAGGGTGAAGGCAATTACGGCGGCAATGTTGCCATCGCTTGCGCATCCCCGCATCTCCTCCATGATCGGAAGCGCATGGCTCCTGACATTCTCGACCGCATTCGCAGCACGATTCGTGACGTGCCTGACTTCCCGAACCCGGGCATCCTTTTCAAGGACATCACGCCGGTACTGGCGAATCCAACGCTGCTGGCGCAGACGATTGATGGCATGATCGAGGCCACGGGCATCACGCAGGTGGACAAGGTCGTGGGCATCGACGCGCGCGGTTTCATTTTCGGCGCGTTGATCGCCGAGCGCCTCGGGGCGGGCTTCATTCCGGTGCGGAAGAAGGGCAAGCTCCCCTGGCAGACGCGGGGGGTGGATTACGCACTCGAATACGGCACGAACACAGTGGAGATGCACCTGGACGCCATCGCGCCAGGAGAGACGGTCCTGCTGGCGGACGATCTGCTGGCCACGGGCGGCACAGCGTGCGCGGCGCTGCATTTGATCGAGCAAGCAGGCGGCAAAGTGCTGGGCAGCACTTTTTTCATCGAGCTTTCCTTCCTCGGAGGGCGTGAAAAAGTCGCCGGTTCCGGCCCGGTTCATTCTTTGATCACTTATTGAGGCACGCTGCGATGACGGAACGCGAGTACCTGCGCCACCTGAACAAAAGTGCGCAGAAATTTTTCCCGCCCGAGGACAAGCTGCCCCGTGGTCGCACGGAGACGCTGCGCCAGGCGAAGCGCTTCTTGAAAATCAAGGAACAGCGGATCAAGCAGCGGCACCGCACGGCCGGCTTCAGCGGCAAGGAAATCTGCCGCATGCGCTCGGACGTGATCGATTATTTGGTGCGCGTGCTGTGGGAGGAAAGCATGGCCGCGCTGGCACCCGAAGTGCGGGCGAAGCTGAATGTGAGCGTGGTGGCACACGGTGGCTACGGCCGCCGCGTGATGAGTCCAGGCAGCGATGTGGATCTCACCTTCATGTTTCCTGGCAACAGCGGCAAGGTGACTAATGAGGTGGCGCAGTTGATTCGCGACTACCTCCTCTATTTTTACGATTTGAAGTTCAAGGTCGGCCACGGGGCGCGAAGCGTGGGCGAGTGCATCACCCTGGCGAACGAGAACATCGAGACGAAGACCGCGCTGATGGAGGCGCGGCTCATCACCGGCCAGCCAGCGGCGTTTGAGGAGTTTCGCGCCCGGTTTGACAAAGAGTGCATGGACGGGCGCGAGGAAGAGTTTCTGAAGCTGCGCCAGCTCGACCTCGCCACGCGTCACGCGAAGCAGGGCGGCACGCCCTTTGTGCAGGAGCCGCATGTGAAAAACGGCTGCGGCGGCTTACGCGACTACCAGAACCTCATCTGGATGACCTATGCGCGGCATCGCACGCTGAACCCAAAGGATCTCGTCGGCCTCGGCCTCATTTCCAAGGCGGGCTGGAAGGAGGTGGCGCAGGCCTATGACTGCATCCTGCGCGTGCGCAATGAGATGCACTACACGGAGAAACGCGCCGAGGACCTGCTCACCCTGCGTCTTCAGGGGCCAGTGGCCACAAACCTCGGCTACCGCCATAAAACGCTGCTACGCCGCATCGAGGCGCTGATGCATGACTACTACACTGCCACCCGCGATCTGCTGCAGCGCAGCAGCGAGGTGATGGACCGCTTCCACCTCCAGCAGCTCGAGACCGGCGAGAAGAAAAGCCGCCTCATGGGCTTCCTGGCCCGCAGTCGCAAAGAAAAGCAGCAAGAGCGCTTCGATGGCTTCGTCCGCAAGCATGAGCGCGTGTATGCGGAGCACAACCAAGTCTTCAAGGAGGATCCGGAGCGGCTGATGCGCCTCTTCCTCCACACGCAGAAGCGCCACCTCCGTCTCAGCCCGGATGTTTTCCAGCTCATCCAGGAAAGCTTCGGCCTCGTGGACACCCGATTTCGCTACAGCAAGACCAACCGCGAAACTTTTGAGGCCATTCTCTCCAACAAGGGGGACGCTGCACGCACCCTGCGGCAGATGCACCGCGTCGGCTTCCTGGGCCGCTACATGCCGGAGTTCGGTGCGCTCACCAATCTGGTGCAGCATGAGTTTTTCCACCTCTACACCGCAGATGAGCACACCCTGCGTACGCTCGACAAGCTGGACGAACTGAGCGATCCCACGCTCAAGGGCACCGAGCTCTTCCAGCAGCTCTTTCATGACCTGCAGCAGCCCTATGTGCTCTACCTTGCTTTGCTACTGCATGACGCCGGACGCGCCGCGAACAAAAAAACGCACAGCGATGAAAGCACGATGCTGGCCGCCGCCGTGAGCCGCCGCCTCCAGGTCAAAGGCGAGCGCCGCCGCCTGCTGCTCTTCCTGGTGGACAACCACCTGCTGATGTACCGCACCGCCACGACGAAGAGTCTCGAAGACCCGCAGGTCATTGAAGAATTCGCCGCCATCGTACGCACCAAGGAGTACCTCGACACGCTCCTGCTCATGACCTACGCGGACTCCAAGGGCACGAGCGACAAAAGCTGGTCTGGCTACAAGGAGGCCTCCATCCGCCAGCTTTACCACAGCACGCTGCGTTTCATGAACGCCCCGGCGGATTTCATGAGCCACGCGCAGGTGCCCGTGGTCGAGCTGATGGCGGAGGTCAAACGCAGGCTTGGTGCCGAGTTTGAGGCCGAGACGGAAGCGCACTTCCGCCACATGCCGCCCTCCTCCTTCAATTTCCGCGAAGCCGAAGCCATCGCCGCGCACATCCGCCAGTTCCGTCTGTTCTTTGTGCAGTTGATCCAGGAGGAGGCCGCCGCCGGTCTGCTGCCCGTCATGACCTGGGAGGATCATCCGGACCAAGGCTACAGCGAGCTCACCGTCGTCTGCTGGGACCGCCACCTGCTCTTGGCACGCATTTCCGGCGCTCTCGCCGCTGAAAGCATCAACATTCTCAGCGCGGACCTCTACCAGCGTGCCGACCACCTCGTGCTGGACACCTTCCGCGTCTGCAACACCAACTTCGCCGCCGTCACCTCCAAAAGCGCCCGCGCCCGCGTGGAAGAGTCCGTGCGCAAGGCCTTCAGCGGGCCGCAGTTCGACTTCAGCGACGCCATCCGGCAGAAACTCGGCAAATCCATCACCATGCTTGATGAGATTGGTGATGAAATCCCGCAGCGCATCTATGTGAACAACAACCTCTCGCCGGATCAAACCGTGCTGGAACTCCAGCTCGTGGACCGTCTCGGCTTGTTGTACGACATCTTCATGGCCATCGGCAAGCTGAGGTTCAGCGTCACCCATGCACGCATCAGCACTGAAAAGGGCGTCGCCATCGACGCCATCTATGTACAGGACGAAAACGGTCACAAACTGACGGAGCGCACGCAATTGGACGCTCTAGCGAACGCCGTTCACGACGCGGTGCATGTGCGACTGCGCAATCCTGGAGTGGAATGCTAGGCCGTGTTTGAAAACTTGTCGATTGGCGGATTTGGAGAGTTGAAGTAGAAGGGAGTGCCGATGAAAACACAACGCTTTGCATGGTGGGGGCCGCTCAAGCAGCGGCTCAAAAAAATGGTGCGCTGAAAGCGGGAGGCAGACCC
>CAXNGR010000249.1:0-6327 GCA_964201265.1 Verrucomicrobiaceae bacterium | reverse complement strand
AGCGGCCAGTTCTGGCGGATGGCGGATGGTCGCTTCCGCTGGGAGCTTGGAAACCCCGCCACGATGATCCTCATCTTTGACCAGGAAACCGTGCGCCTCAAAGAAGGCACAGCAACTCCCTGGCAGACCTTGAAGCCGGACGACAGCCGCGTGCGCATGTGGATGAAATTCCTTAGCGGTCGGGAGATGGACGCCGAATCGCTCACGAAGAACTTCACGCTCAAAGTCACGCAGCAGGAAAAGACCTTCGTCACCGTCGCGATGATCCCGCGACCGCTGCTCATCAAGAAATACCTCAAGCAGCTCGACATGCAGATCGAGCCCGGCGGCAAGCGCCTCCTCGGCTTCCGCATCGTGCAGGGCGATGGCTCCACACTGCTCATGAACTTCGGCCCGCCGGAAAAACCGGGTGCGGATGTGGACCGGCTGTTTCAGCCGTAGCTTCGGTTGGCAACCGAAGCCGCACGTCCAAACCGATTCGAGTGCCACTCGAATCTACGCAGTTTAATAATCCCGGTTGAGAAGGTAATCCGAGAGCTGACGCAGCAGTGTGGAGGCATCGCCAAACACATCCAGCGCCCGATGTGAAACTTCGGTAAGGCGATGCGCCTCGGCCCGCGAGGCTTCCAGGCCCATCAGCGCCGGGTAAGTGCTCTTTTCCGCCGCGATGTCCTTCCCGGCGCTTTTGCCGAGTTTTTCGCTCGTTTGGGTCACGTCGAGGATGTCGTCGATGATTTGGAAGGCCAGGCCAGTTGCCATGCCGAAATCATGCAGCGCCTGCATCTGCGCCGCGCTCGCGTTCGCACTCATCGCGCCCAGTTTCACGCTCGTGGTCAGAAGCGCGGCCGTTTTGCCCTCGTGAATGAAGCGGAGATCGTCCAGCGGCAGTTGTTTGCCTTCGCCTTCGAGATCGGCCACTTGTCCGCCCACGAGATGGAGGCTACCGGCGGTCCTGGCGAGTTCGAGCACCATCGATGCTGCGGTGTGATTTGCCGTGGCAGGCGTTTTCGTCACCAGTTCAAAGGCCAGCGCCTGGAGAGCGTCGCCCGCGAGCAGCGCCATCGCCTCGCCATAGACCTTATGGCAGGTCGGAACGCCACGGCGCATGTCGTCATCGTCCATGCAGGGCAGGTCGTCGTGAATGAGCGAGTAGGTGTGCAGGCACTCCGTCGCGCAGGCGTTGAAGATCGGAGCATCCACCGACCCGCCGCAGGCTTCCGCCGCCGCGAGGCACAAAATGGGCCGCAGTCGCTTGCCCCCCGCGAAAACACTGTGCCGCATCGCCTTGTGGAGCGTCACGGGCCGTGTTTCGGCGCTCGGGATGAAACGTTCGAGCGCCGCGTCCACGAGCTGGCAGCGCTGGGTGAGGTGTTCTTTGAGGTCGGACATGAAACGGGACACTTGGAGCCGACTGGGCCGCCTTCAACCTCATTTCTGGCCCCGGCAGCGCCAAACTGGGCCGGTCAGAAGGCCTTGGAACAGGCTGAACTACCCCTTGCCAACCTGGGAAGTGCCCCCATATTCGCGCCCCTTTTATGGACATCTTCATTGGAATTCTCACCGCAGTGGAAGTCATCGTCAGCCTTCTGCTCATTCTCGTCGTGCTCATGCAACGCCCACGTCAGGAAGGCCTCGGTGCCTCCTTCGGCGACGCCGCCGCCAGCCAGGTCTGGGGGGCGCAAACCACCAACGTGCTGCAAAAGTTCACCGTCTGGCTCGCCGTGATCCTCTTTGGCCTGACCCTGCTGCTCGCCGTGCTCGTCAGCCGCACCCACACCAGTGGCAAGACTGAAAAAATCTTCGGCGACGCCAAACCCGCTCCCGCAGCCCCTGCTGCTGCCACCCCGGACGCTGAAGCTGCCAAGGTCGTGCAGAAGATCCAAGACGCCGTCAAAGCCGAGTCTGCGAAAGCTGGCGAACCTGCCAAGGCCGCCGAAACTCCCAAAGCCGCTCCCGCCGCTGCGACTCCCGCTCCTGCCAAAGCTCCTGAAGCACCAAAACCCGCCGCTCCTGCTCCGACGACGACTCCTGCTGCAACGCCAGCACCCGCCCCGGCTCCTGCGGCCCCGGCCACGCAGCCGAAGTGATCGACCGCACGGCTTAGTTTACCCAAAGGACACGACGCAGGTCGTGTCCTTTGTTGTTTCCGGCCTCAGACAGAGTTTCAACCGGCGGCGTTGACCGGCTCGCTTCTCTTGGGGGCCGTCTGCGGCTTGGCTTCTTCCGCAGGTGATTTCGTTGCAGGCGTCCATAGCCGCCAGACAGGAACCAGGCCGCTTTGAGTCACTTGCTCCGCTTTGGTAGCGCGTTCCTGGATCGCCACATAGTCCATTCGAATGTCGTTTTGCTGTATATGACCCTCCACACGCTCAAACAGCTTCTGATACGCCTCTTTGGCGAGCTGTGCCTCCGACTTGAGGCGCTCGTGCTCGGCCAGTTTGCCTCCCAGCTTGAGGGTTTCTTGTTCGAGCGCGGCACATTGCTCATCCAGGGCGGCGATTCGGCGAGGCGCACCCTCATACCGAATCCGCAAATCTTCGGTGATGTGCGCGGACAAAGATTGGAACAAAAACTTTGTCTTGGCGATCTTCTCATCAAGCGCCAGCACCTCGACGTGATCAGGCTTGCGAGTTTGCAGCAGAAATTTCCGCTCATTGTCCAGCACGAACAATTCGTCCTTGGTTTTGAGATAGCTGGATTCGGCGTCGGTGGGGATAAACTCGCCAACGGGAAGCGGCTCCTCCTGCCGCGCCGCTAGAGCGGCAGAGATGTTGTCCAAGGCCAGCTTCATCGCAGCCGTCACCGTTCGCAGCGCTTCCCTTTGCTCCATCAACTCTTTGAGCCGTGCAGCCGCCTTATTGTTGGCATTCGTCAGCGTCACCACATTGTTCTCTTTTTGGAAGGCTGCGAGCGCCGCCGCCTTATCTTCCATGACCTTCTGCTGTTTCACCGTCTCTTGGAGAAAAGTATTTAGCGCCTTGCCTTGCGTCTGTTCGCGGATCGACTGCCGGAAGGCGATGAACTCATCCAGCAACGCATCCAGAAACACTTTCGCGTATTGGCCGTCCGCGCAGCGTGCCTGCGTGCTGAAAATGGCTGATGCCTTGTGCTGGGAAACAAGGATTTCCACATTCTGGTCTTTCAGATTGGGATTCAACGCCCGCACCCGGTCCAAGGCGCGACGTTTCATCTCGGCCGACTCGAGCGTTTCGATGATCGTGCCGTAAAAGTCCTGCGTCATCTCCTGCCAGTTCGCGGCTCCTACGATGGGCAATCCACCCGCCACCAGCTTTGCCACACTTTGATACACCGGCGCACGCTGTTTGAACTCCACCTTCGTCGCCGCCAGCACGGTCAAAATTACGGCCACGACGGCGATCAGGCTCAGCGCACCGATACCGATGCGTCCGCGCCATTGATTCGCCCTCATCAGCTCCCGCACACGCTGCTGCACCGGTTCGCCGCCAAACATCGTCACGCCCGCCAACTGTCGCAGACGGTTGGGAATGCCTGCGGCGATCTCCACCAGCGTCCGCGCATAATCATGCGTGTCCCCGCCCGCCAGCACCGCCGCATCATCCGCCGCGTGCTCGGTTTCGGTGCGCAGCCGACGCCGCGCCTGCCATACCAGCGGCTGCCACCACCACAGACAGGCGGTGAGTTGAGACAGCCAGTGCCACAGCACATCCGCACGTTGAAAATGTGCCAGCTCATGCCGCAGCACCGCTCCCAACCGCTTCTCATCCCAGTTCACGGCTTCCTGCGGCAGCCAGATCACCGGCCTACGCCAGCCTGTGAGCATGGGCGAACGCAAACGCTCCGCCAGCAGGCAGCGCAGATGTTCAGGAGCCGCCGAGTCACGCAGACGTCGCAGAATCAATGCGGGTGCAGGTTCGCTGTGTTTTCGAAGCCAGATCAAGCCCGCACATGCGGAGATCGTGCGCCAGAAGAACAGCCCCGCCGCGATGCCCAGCCAAAGCGCCACGCCCGAATCCTCCAACCCGTCCAGTCCACGCTGCCACCAGGTTTTTTCCGGCAAAATCAATGGGGATCTCTCTGGCATCACTGGCGGAGCCTCCCAGGATGAAATAGGCAGCGTCACCCGCCACTCCATGACCACAGGCGACGGCGCTTCTGGCATCATACGCCATCCGGCCGCCACCAGCAGGGTCACCACTGTGATCCGCCAAACCAGCACCCGCGCCCGTGCCGAACGCCGCTGCAACTGCAACGCGAGCGCCCACGCCACGCACACCACCGCCGTGCTCGTGAGCGCGGCGGACATCAGCAGGCCGAGGTTGGGGTTCAGGGTCAGAAACCGCAGCAGATGTTCGATGATGTCGTTCATGGCTTCCGTGCCTCCTCGATGAGTTGGATCAATTTTTCCGCCTCCTCGGCGGAGAGCTTCACGTTTTTCTGGCCCAGCAGAGCCAGCGCGGCCTCCCCGGCGGAATTCTCAAAAAACCGCCCCACAAAGCTCTGCAAGGCGCTCACGCGGGCCTTCTTCGGCGAGACCGGCAGCGAGAACCAGTCGCGCCCGTCCTCCTGCACTTTGTTCAGCAACCCGCGCTCCACCAGCAGCCGCAGGATCGACCGCACGGCCGAGTAAGTCGGCGCGTCCGGCAGTTTCTCCTCAATCTCACGCGCGGAAAGCCGCCCATGCTTCATCACGATCTCGATCACCTGCCGCTCGCGGCGGCTGAACTCATTGGAATGTTTGTCGTCCCACATGGGTGCTGATTTTTCAACACCATGGGCCGTTCGTCAAGTCCGCATGTTGAAATTTCAACATGCGGACATTTACGCACTTTCGTAACCGGGCCGTTCCTGGCCCGTGCATAGCGTACCGGGGGCAGGAATGCCCCCATTACCAAAAAAGGCACGACCGCGAGGCCGTGCCTTTGAGTTTCAAATCAATCTCAGCAACCGAGTTACGGCTTCGGCTTGGTGAGCATCTCGAAGTCGTCGCTGCGGAAGGGGGTGACGGGGAGGCCTTCGACGCTGAAGAGATTGCACACGGGATTGTCAGACCAAGCGTAGCGGACGGCGACGGGATTGGCGACGGTCTCAGAGCTGACTTCGACCTGGTCCTTGCCGATGATCTTCGCATTGGCCCAGACCCATTTTTTGTCTTCGCCGCAAAGGACGAAACCCTTCACATCGCTCACATCGACGGTACGCAGGCTGCTGCCAAAGGTGTCGAGTGTGATGACGGCCTTGCCTTTGCTGAACTCGGCGGATTTGAACTCAGGGCTGCGATAGGGGAGCTTCATGCCGTAGTCCTTGGCCAGCGCCCAGCGGGCGAGACGCTCGGCCACGTCACGCTTGTTCTTCGGATGGATGTCGTTGGCTTCGCCAAGGTCGATGATGACGGCTTGGCCGCCGTTTTGGATGGCGCTCTGGGTTTTCGTCTGGCTCTCACGCAGTTCGGCCCACTGGCTGGCGGTGGCTTGCTCGGCGTCGGCTTTTTCGGCCATGAAGTCGGCGAGCTGAACCCAGTAGAAGGGGAAATCGCCCTGCTGCCACTCGTTGCGCCAGTTCTGGATCATGTAGGGGAAGAGGCTGGCGTATTCGTAGGCGCGGCCTGCGTTGCTTTCGCCCTGATACCAGATCGCGCCCTTGATGCCGTAGCCGATGGTGGGCAGCAAAGCGCCGTTGTAGATGTTGCCGGGGCGGGCGTTGCCACGCAGCCAGTTTTCAGGCGCTCCAGGGGCGCGGGTGGTGAAAGGTTTGCCCGCCGCCTTGGCTTCGTCGGCCTGTTTCTTCCAAGCGGCGAGATCGGCTTCGTATTTCTGCTTCGCGGCGTCGGAGGTGAGGAAAGCTTCGTTCTCTTTCGTGTTTTCCATGAGCAGCTTGAAGCGCGGGTCTTTTTCCAGCTCGCCGCGATTCACCCAGGCTTCAGCAGCACTGCCGCCCCAGGCATTGTTGATGAGGCCAACGGGCACATCGAGCGTCTTGTGCAGCACGCGGCCGAAGAAGAAGCCCACAGCACTGAAGCTACCGATGTTTTGCGGTGAGCACTCGGCCCACGCGCCTTTGAAGTCGCTCTGCGGCTCCTGCGTGCCGACATTTGGCACGGTGATGAGGCGCAGGTTCGGATGTTTGGCGGAGGCGATCTCCAAATCGGCGTCCCAGCTAGCCTGCACGCTCCACTGCATGTTCGACTGGCCGGAGCAGATCCAGACCTCGCCAACGAGCACGTTCTTGAGTTCCTTCGAGCTGCTGCCTTGGATGGAAATCGTGGCTGGGTTCGCGTTGGCGGGCACGGGATCGAGTTTCACCGTCCACTTGCCGTCCGCACCAGCCTTGCCGCTCTTGGTTTGACCC
>CAXNGR010000248.1:0-6337 GCA_964201265.1 Verrucomicrobiaceae bacterium | reverse complement strand
GTCTCCACGCATTCACAGACCGGTGATCCGATTGCGGCGGCGCTGGTGGTGAACCTGCCAGCGGTATTCACTTTGAAAACGGTGACGAGCCATGTGCTGGACATCGCACGACCCTCTGACCTCAAACCCATCGGCCTGCCGGCGAAATTCACGCCGTACCGGTTCAAGACGGGCGGCACGTTTCCGAAGCCGACGCTGCCACGCGACAATCCACTGATCGAGGAGCGCGTGGCGCTGGGAGAGCGGTTGTTCAACGACACGGCGCTCTCCCGCGATGGCACGATGTCCTGCGCGAGCTGCCATCCGCGTGAGACGGCCTTCGCTGATCCGCGCAAGTTCAGCGTGGGGGTGGAAGGACGCACCGGCACGCGCCAGGGCATGCCGCTGTTCAATCTGGCGTGGAAGACGAGCTTCTTCTGGGATGGCCGAGCGCGCTCACTGCGTGAGCAAGTGCTCATTCCGATCCAGGATCACCTGGAGATGGACGAGACGCTTGAAAACGTGGTGAAGAAGCTCGGTAAGAGTTCGAGCGAGCACTTTGCGCACGCCTTTGACTCGCCCGAGGTCACACCGGAGCGTATCGGACTGGCTTTGGAAAATTATTTGCTCACGCTGACCTCGCATGACTCAAAATTTGACCGCGCGATGCGTGGCGAAGGGAAATTGAGCACCGAGGAGCAGCGCGGTTTTGAACTTTTCATGCAGGAGCGTGAGCCGCGCATGGGCAGCATGGGGGCTGACTGCTTCCACTGCCACGGCGGGGCGCTGTTCACCGACCATCAGTTCCGCAACAACGGCCTGGCGATTACCGAAACCGACCTTGGCCGCTTCCGTGTGACGAAAGCCGCGATTGATCGCGGCACGTTCGCCACGCCGAGTCTGCGCAACATCGCCGTGACAGCACCTTACATGCATGACGGGCGCTTCACCACGCTGGATCAGGTACTCGATCATTACAGCGAAGGCGTGAAGCGCACGGACACGCTCGATCCAAACCTCGCCAAGCATCCCGATGGCGGCCTGCATCTCACGGCGGAGGAAAAGCGGGCGGTAATCGCCTTCTTGAAGACGCTGACGGACCGCGCCTTTCATGCTGCGCCCTGATGAGCGCAATCACTTGGTGATGTGAACGCCGAGGGGCACGGTGAAATCGCGGCCATCGACTCGGAGCTGGCAGAAGAGGCGCAGGAAGCCGTTTTGCGGTGGACGGATCTTGAAGGCAAGCCAGGGGCCGCCGCGCAGATCCTCGCGCAGGATGTCGCCACCGACGGGATGGAGGCGGAGAACGGTTTGGCCGTCGTCATAGAAGCCGGTGATGTGCGCGAAGGCGTTCATGAGGGGGGCCAGGCGGGTGACGGGCTGGCCGGAGGCGTCGCTGACATGGATGCGCATCAGGCTGATCTGACGCAGCGGCGGTGAGCCGCCGTTGCCACCCGTGAAGGTCAGGTCGAACCGAAAGCCGCCAACGGTGGTGCTGATGACATCGAGAAAATCGCGGGTGGACCGGCTCACGACCTTGAACTCGCCACCGAGGTCAGCGGCGGGATATTCAGGGAGCGCGGTTTCAGCGGGAGCGATCTCCGCCCAGAGGCGGTAGGGGCCAGCAGCGGCAGGGGTGAAGACGAACTCGAAGATTCCTGGCTGGTCCGTGCCTGTGGGCGTGAGGAGATGGAAGTCCTGCAAGGTCTGGTCCACGAGCAGAAAGCGGACGGGCGCGCCGTGTAGCGGCACGAGTTGATTTGAGGCCAGAGGTTGACCCACCAGGGTCTGCAAGCGGGCGCGCTGCCGTGTTTCGACGCCTTTCGTGAGCACAGCTTCGGATTCGAGGTCGAGTTTGGTCAACGAGGTGATGGGCGTGGGGCACACATCGGTGTAGGGAATGCGGCGGACGCGCAGCGGGCCGCTGCAGACGGGGCAAAGAGTGTCGGCTTGGGTGGAGATTCGTTCGGGATGCTGTGGGCAAACGTGAATCTCGGCTTGGATGTCCCCCGGAGCAAAGGCGGGCTTCAAGGCATCAAGCGTGGTCTGCAAACGGGTGAAACTGGCAGTAGCGCTGGCCGAAACTTGCGCCGTGGCAGCCTGGGCGATGTCGTTGACGAGACGAAAGGCCTGGGCGGTGTTTTGGTCTATCAACGGACGATGTTCGGGAGCGGTGGAAGCGTGCGCCAGCAGCCGCAAGGCGGGACTGCACAGGGAAACTTGCGCAGGCACCTCCTGGAGGCGGTCTTCTGTGAGCAAGCGTGCGACATTGGCGGTGGCGAGGCGGATGACGTTCCAGGCTTCGGCAGCGGTCTGGGGATCGAGCACCTGGGGCGGGACGGGCAGATCGGCGCGAGCGTGAGAGCAAACTTGGAGAAGCAGAAAGCCGAAAACAAAAAGCCGGTGCATGGAGATCACTGCGCGATGATGTCGTCCCGTGTCCAGAGAGTTTTGTCGGGACCGGCAGAGCGTATTTCCATCTGCTGGGCGGACATCTGGTGGAAGAAGTAGGGCGTACCCCAGGTGTCGAGCAGCTCGCCCTGGTCGTTGAGACGCAGATGTTCCTGCGGGAGGTAGCGTACTCCCTGGGGATTGCTACCGTTGAGGGTTTTGACAATCTCGGCGTTGGTGCCAACGGGATTGCCACCAAAGCGCTGGCCGTAGTGACGAAGATTGAGGGCGATGGACTCGGCCTCGACGCGCGCGGGATGATCCTCGCGCGGTGGAGGAGGTGTGCGCGGTGCAGGAACGACGGGCGGCGAGGCTGCTGGTGGCACCGCAGGTGGCGGCAGGGCGGGAGCACTCACTTTTTGCACCACGTCCGGAGATTTCGCCGCAGGGGATGGCGCGGGAGAAATTTCTGGCGTCGAAGGCGGGGCTGCATCTCGTGGCCGCAACAAGAAGACGGCGACACCGATGAAGAGAACTGCCAGCAGAAGCGATTTCTTCATCCTCACGAATTCATGAAGCCGAGATTCGCCGTGGAGAAACGGCTGATGTTTGGGAAGAGCAGCGGGATGTCCGAGTCAGGCACGCCAAACCATTTTGCTAGAGTGGCGGAATGCTGATCGACCGCGAGCGTCGGAATCCAGCGTCCAGTGCCTGTGTCATCCGGGCCATTGATGGCAAAAGTGGGCAGCCTGCCGAAGGTCTGATGGCCTTTGACCGCACCTCCCATGACGAGGTGATGAGCGCCCCAGCCGTGGTCGCTGCCTTGGCTGTTGGTGGGGAAGGTGCGGGAGAAGTCGCTGGCGGTGAAGGTGGTGACGCTGTTGGAGACGGTGAGCTGCTCCATGGCACGCTGGAAGGCGAACATGCACTCGCTGACCTCGTTGAGCAGCGTGGCGTGGGTTCCCGTGGTGGTGTTGAGGGTCGGGGCAAGCGTGACCTGGGAGGTGTGGGTGTCATAACCGCCGACGGAGCAGAAGAAGATCTGCCGGTGCATGTTGAACGGTCCGCGCGCCTGGATGAGGCGGGCGATCATTTTGAGCTGGTTGCCGAGGGTGGTGTTCGGAAACGGGACGGTCCAGAAGGTGTCGAGGGCGGTGGGGGCGATGGCGGTGTTGAGCTGATCTCCGGTGTAGATGGCGCGATCGAGCACTTGGGCATAGGCGTTGCGCTGGAGATTGGTGTGAGGGAGCGCCATGATATCGCGCATGGCGCGGACGCGGGCGCTATTGCCGGTCATCAGACCGCCGCTGAGAGTGACGGCACCCGTGGTGGAAACATGGTACTGGGAGACAAGATTGCCGATTTCTAAGGTATTGGCCCCATTGAGCGAGACGGACATGGAGATGCCACCACTGGGATTGGCCCAGGCGTTGAGGAGATCGGCCACACGCCCGCCCCAGCCGGTAGCAGGCGGTTGGTCGGGAATGGAGGTCTGCCACTGGGTGACTTGGTCGCTGTGGGAGAAGAGCTGCGGAGGCTTGTTGCCAGATGCGGTGGAAAGATACTGGGCGCGTGTGATGGGGCGCACCAGAGTGCCGATGTTGAAGACCGTGGTGAGCTTGCCTTCACCAAAGAGGGTCTGCAATTCACCACAGTTTGGGTGGAAACCGTAATTATGGCCGTCAGCGTCCTGAAAGACGGGATCTCCCACATTCGGGCCGGTGCGCAGGGGCAGCAGCGAAGACTGCGGCAGCGCGAGATTGCCACGGATGGAGGTGTAGGCGTTGAAGGAGGTAGTGTCGGTGGGGACGATCCAGTTGTTGGAGTCATTGCCGCCGGAGAGGAAGAGGCAGACGAGCGCCTTGTAATCAGTGGGCGTGGGGCCGGTGGGAGCGGCCATGACGGAATTGATGAGGCGCAGATCGCGGATGGTGCTGCTGTAGGCGGCGGCACCGAGGCCGAGACCACCCAGGCTGCGCGCAAAGCTGCGGCGCGTGAGAATGTTGGGGGCGGAATTCATGAACGTTCAGCGCTGGATGGTGTAATCGGGACTGGAAAGAATGAAGTGGATGATGGAGCGCAGGCGGTCGCGCTTTTGGGTGTCCGTGGGGGCGGCGTTGGTATAGGGGACGTAGGAGACGCGGGCGTTGGTGGCAGTGGCAGTACCGGCGGAGAAATTGACCGGAACGGTGAAGGTATTGGCTCCTGTGACCGTGACCGTGTAGGTGCCGTTGATGGTGGGGCTGAAGGTGCCGCCAGAAACACCGGCGATGGTGATGGATTCATTGGAGACCAATCCATGAGCCGCCGTGGTGGTGACGGTGCAAGGATTGCCCCGCGCGATGGAGGCGATGCTGCGCTCGTAGGTGAGGAAGTTTTGAATGATCGTCTTGGCGCTGCTGGAGAGCTGGCCAGCCATGAGCAGGGTGTTCAGCCGATCTATGAGGACAGGAAGGTTGGTGTTGCTGGTCCAAGCCTCTGCGGTGGCGGAGCCTGCGCCAAGGCCGAGATCAGTGGCGTTTGCCATCCAGGGGCTGAAGTCGAGCACCAGGGCATTGGTACCGGACTTGAAGCTGCTGATGCCGTTGGTGTTGCCCGGATTGAAGAGACCGTTGTAAAAGAAATTGGCCTGACGCACGGCGGTGGTCTCCGCTGTGATCTGGAACTCCGGCGTGGAGATCCCCTGGGAGGCGAGCGCACCGGGGTATTTGTAGTCAGGCACGAAGAAGTTGAAGACCGTGGGGGAATTCATCGGGGTCTGCTCGAGATCGGTGGTGGTGTTGCCCATGTTGAAGGTGCTGGGCAGCGAATTCACATTGCCACTGCGGGACAATGGCTGGCTCAGGAGCGGGAACATCCACATGCCGTTGTCCGCGTCGTTGGTGCCGCCTTGGGTGGCGATAGCGGTGCTGGTAAGCACGGTGAAGGTGTTCGCGTCGGGCACAGCCTCGACAGTGAACACACCATCGGTGGGCTGCGGATTGCCAGTGGTGAAGTTCTGGAAGACGGTGTCACCTATTTTGAGATGGTGATCTGTAACCACACTGGTTATCCAGTCAGTGGTGTCAAAGGTGATGCGCTTTTCATTGGGTGCGCTCAGGCCAGAGTTGCTGACCGTGTAAGACCCCCGGAATCCGACCATGCGGAAGCGCCCTGAACGAGCCGAGGCGTTGGCGGGCACGGTGATGGTGAAGGTCGTACCGCCGCCCGTGGTGCTGGTGGAGGTGACGGCGGTGTAAACACCGTCCGTGATGGCGGTGCCGGTGGGCAGTTCAAAGTCCAGCCAGGCGCTGCCTCCGGCTGGCAGCCAGTGGTTGCTCAGAGTGAGAGTGGCCGTGGTGGAACCGGCTGCCACCGCGTAGGTGCCAGTCACCCCTGCGTTGGTCGTTCCATTGGTGGTGTTGAGGCCTACCAAACCCTTAGCATTCACATAAAACAGGCTGCTGGTCGGGGCGGGTGTACTCAGAACGGTGTAGGTGCCCGAGGTTGGGGTGCTGTCAGGTGCCTGGAATGGCTCGACGCTTCGCGGAAACTCCAGGTAAACCGTGTTCCCCCCCGCGTATTTGTTGGGCATCGTGATGGCGATCAGGTGTGATCCCGCCTGGCTGTAGGTGCCGCTGGCTGCGTTCAAACGGAAGGCGCGGGCGGCATTGGCGACCCGCATGACCGGCTCACGCTGCTTGCCAAAGGCAGGCTTCGTGGCCTCGGAGGTGCTGCGTGCATCGTAGTCGAGTAGGATGGCCTTGATCACAGCCTTCATGTCCCCACGAACACCGAAGCCGTTGTCATTGAACTTCTGGACGACGCGGTAGAGGTAATCACGCGAAGGATTGCTCGTCACGAGGCGTTGAATCAGTTGGCGGCAGATGAAGGGGCCGACATTCGAGTGATTGAAGAGCTGATCGTGCGCGACATCCAGCTCCTGGGCCGGGAGGTTCTGGTAGGCGGGATCGTTGAAATGCGTGCT
>CAXNGR010000247.1:0-6344 GCA_964201265.1 Verrucomicrobiaceae bacterium | reverse complement strand
CGAAGGAACCCGTGACCTTTTCGACCGTGCCGAGGACATAGGGGCCGAGGAAGCCGCCGAGATTGCCGATGGAGTTGATGAGGCCGATGCTGCCCGCTGCGGCGGACTCGGTCAGGAACAAGCTCGGCAGCGCCCAGAAGGCGGGCATGTAGCTCTTGAAGCCTGCAAAGGCCAGCATCAGGCACACCATGGTCAGCACCAGATTTCCCTGCGTGTGCGGCATCAGGCCCAAGGCAGCGGAACCCATGACAATCGGCAGCACGGCATGCCAGCGGCGTTCTTTGAAGCGATCCGAACTCCAGCCCATGAAAAGCTGGCCGCACATCGCCACCGCAGGCGGCAGCATGATGAGCCAGGTGAGCTGGTTCATGTCCATGGCATACCAGGACTTCAAAATGCTCGGCATGAAGAACTCGATGCCGTAGCTGCCCGTGACGGTGCAGAAATACACCAGCGCGAGCAGCAGCACCTTGGGATGCTTCAGTGCCTGGAGCACCGTCATGCGCTTGCCTTTGCGTGTTTCGGCTCGTTCACGCTCCAGTTCGGACTCCAAAGCCTCACCTTCCTCGGCAGTCAGCCATTTCGCCTGCTTCGGCCGGTCAACGAGCCAGAAGTACACGAAAAAGCCCAGCACCACGGCAGGCACGGCCCAGAACACATAGACCCACTGCCACCCCACCATGCCGAGCACCGGCGGCTGATCACCGTGACCGATGGCGAGCAGCCAGTTGGAGATTTTCGGGCTGATGATCTGCGCGAACGGCGTGGCGACCATGAACGTGGCCAGCGCCCGTGCCCGGTCGCGGCTGGGGAACCAATGCGTGAGATAAACGATCACACCGGGAAAGAACCCGGCCTCGGCGAGTCCCAGCAAGAAGCGCACCGTGTAAAACTGCCAGGGCGTCGTCACCGCCGCCGTGAGGCCCGCCATCACACCCCAGGTGATCATGATGCGGCAGATCCATTTTCGTGCGCTCCAGCGCTCCACCATCAGCGTGCCTGGAATCTCCAGCAGGAAGTAGCCGAGAAAGAAAATGCCCGCGCCAAAGCCGATGACCGCGTTGTCAAAGCCGGGCAGGTCACGCGTCATTGTCAGCTTCGCCACCGCCACATTCTGCCGGTCCACATAGGCGATCATGTAGCTCACGAACAGCAGCGGCAGCAGCCGTCGATAAGCTTTGGAGCGTGCGCGGTTCAGCGCGGCTTCATGGCTGGCGGCGTCGGAGGAATGCATGGACGAAACAGGACGCACGTCAGCTCATCTTCTATCACTCCACGTCAGTGTGGCTGATGCAGCCTGCGGTGCTTGCGTGCAGGGGGGCGGACGCCCCGTCCGCACTCGAGTAACCGCCGAACGCATCCCCCCCTCTTCCAGTTCGATCCTGCCCGCTTGAAGGCACCGCGCTTGGCCCCTTTCAAGGGCCTGCCCAGCCCCTGGAGGCAGAAAAAAGACCTTGAGCTTGCGCTCAAGGCCTGAGTCAAATCTGCCTTAATTTGTGGCTACTTACTCCTTCGGGAGCACCACGGTGTCGATGACGTGGATCACGCCATTGGAGCCGACGATGTCCGTCTTGACGACCTTGGCACCATCGACGGTGACTGCGCCGTCTTTCACCACCACATCGAGTTCACCCCCTTGCACGGTCTTCACCTTGCTGGTCTTGACGTCTGCCGCCATGACCTTGCCAGCCACGACGTGGTAGGTCAGGATACCGGCGAGCTTGGCTTTGTTCTCTGGCTTCAGCAGGGTCTCAACCGTTCCGGCTGGCAGCTTGGCAAAGGCTTCGTTGGTCGGGGCAAAGACGGTGAATGGACCTTCTCCGCTGAGGGTTTCGGCAAGGCCTGCGGCTTTGACGGCGGCGACGAGGGTTGAGAAATCGGGGTTGCCAGCAGCGATGGCGACGACGGTTTGTTTGTCGGTGGCATCAGCAGCGAAAGAACGCTGGGAAGCGGTGCCTGCGAGGAGTGCCACGATGGCGAGTGTGAGGATGTTTTTCATGGTTCGATGGGGGTTGGTATGTTTAGCTTTAAAAGGCACCACCTTGCGGAGGTGCGTTGTTTAGTGACGCTTGCGTTTTGGCGTGGGGTGCAAGTTTAGTTTTTTATATCCGGGGGCTCGCAGCATCCGCTTCGCCGCCACAAACGTGCAGCGCCCTCTTTAAACGGGAGCCCTCCCGGTGCCCCTCGGAAGATGGAATGCCTTGCACCTGTGCCAATCCGAAAAGAGCTCACCCAAGTCCGAGTTGCAGAAGCCCGCCGCTCCACTCTATTCAGGTTCCTTTTTGATCCCTACTTTTCACCGCCCCAAATCATGCTGACGCTCAAACCTCTCGATGAATCTTGCCCCATCCATCTGCAACTCGATGCTGACGTCTCGCCGGTCATTCTGGTGAATCTGTTCACGGTCGCAGCGGCGGACATTCCTGCGTTGATGCAGGCTTGGGAGGCAGATGCCAATTGGATGAAGCAGCAGCCCGGTTATATCTCCACTCAGCTCCATCGCGCCGTGGGTGAGAGTCACGCCTTTTTGAACTACGCCGTTTGGGAGTCCGTGGCCCACTTCAAAGCCGCCTTCAGCCACCCCGACTTCCGCGCTGCCCTCGCCGCCTACCCCTCCAGCGTCGTCGCCAGCCCGCATCTCTTCGAGAGAGTCGCCGTGCCGAATCTCTGCACGAAGTAGAAGAAAAGTGGCCTTACCAAAGCACAAACTATATGCTAGGCATCTGCGCTCGAAGCCGACCCCACCGAGAAAAAAACCTCGCCGCCGACCAACCCGCCAAAATCACCACCAAGCTGGATGCCTGGTGGAAACATTGATTGCCATTGCTCTATAAAAAGCTGCGCAGGGGCATCAAAGCATTGCAGCCTCGACATCATTTGAGTGATTTTGGCATCACGTCGGGGTAAGGCCCAAGGAATCGTTCGCCGTTGAAGTGGATCATGTGGTCGGGGTCTTCGGCGATCCAGACTTCGGATTCCCAAGCGATATGCGAGACGAAGGTCTGCATGGTGCGCCGGGTCTCAAAGGCGGTGACGAAGACAAGGCCTGCTTTGCAACCGGCGAATAAGTCTTTGAGTTCCTTGCGGCGCTTGCCATCCACTGGTCCGGCGCTGGTGACGGCTTCGATGAGCAGGAGCCAGTTGCGGTTAGTGTCGTGGACGATGACCTCGGGACTCTTGGCGGCGGAGTCCAAGGTGACGCCGAGCGCGGTGAGGCCTGCGGTTTCGAGATGGACGAACTTGTTCTCGGTGTCGCCGATGTAGAGGACCAATCCGCCGGGAGCGAAGGCGGGGCAGAAGTGTTCGATGATGGCTTTGATGAGCGGATTCTGCCCGCCGGGTGAGAGCGCGACTTGCGAGCCATTGGGCAACGTGACGGGCACGCGTGCGAGGTCGCGCTTCCGGGCAATCTCGTGCTTGAGCGTTTCGCGACTGGCGAGGTAATGCCCCAAGGCGGGAGTCCAGTCGAGGGTTCCGAACTTGCGGAAGAGAGCGAGGGCAGTCGGTTCGATTTGATACACCGTCTTGCCGCTGTTGGTCGGGCGGTTGGGATCGTCGGGATTACGCAGCAGCAGGCCCTCTTCCACGAAGAATTTCACAGCATCGTCGCGGATGGTTTCGCGCGTGTTGGGCGCGTAGCGATTGCCGTAAGCGGTCGCGATGAATTCAATGATGGGTGTGATGCCACACAAAGGAGCCTGTGCGTCTGCCCATTCGGCATCGGGCTGAAGGTCGAGCAGGGCCAGCAAGGTGTAGGCGGCGGTTTCATTCCGTTGCTTCGGGCCGAACTGCAAGACTGTGAGGGCTTCGATGGTTTCAGCGAGCCTCTTCTTCCGGGCGACGGCTTTGCGGCTGGGTTTATCGGCAGGCATGAAGGTGTTTGGTGACGAGTTGGTCGATTTCGTCCTGCGAGAGATCGAGAGCTTTTATTTCACGACCCATCGCCTGGAGGGTGTCGCGGTCGGGATAGGTCAAAGTGCGGAGGTCGGTGGCGTTCACCTGCGTGTGGCCGCTGAAGCGGCGGAAATATTGGTCCACCACGGTGGAGTTCAGGAATGCAAAGAGGCCGACGGCGAGACTGCGGTCCAAGCCATGTCCGCTAGCATGGAAGTAATTCAGATGATTCTCGAAGCCTACCCACTTTGTTTTCACTTCGACTGGATCGAAGAGGCAGGCGACAAGGCGGCGGCGCTCTTCCTTTGAGGTGAAGCGCTTCGTGAGCAGATAGATGCCGGAGGGCACGAGCCATGGGCGCGTCTCGTCGTTGTCGAGGATGGCGTTGGGTTTGCGGGCTTCGAGCTTGGGCCAATGGACGGTACCGCCGTTGAAGTGGCAGGGATAGAGCAACGGCACGGTGCCGCGTTCGGGTTCCTTGCGCAGCGCGTCTTTGAGGCGGAAGTCCACGACGCGCCCGGTGGAGACGGTGACTCCCAGCGATGCGAGGCTGGCGGTGAGGCCATCCATGGTTTCCTTGGCTGCGCCGTGGCTGGCCGTGGAGGGGATGTGGATGAACTTCTCGGCGTCGTGCGGGTGGACGATTTCGGCGAAGGGAAAGACGGTTTCGGTGATGTCATCGCCGTGCTCGCCGCTGCTGCTGGAGACGATCATTTCGCGGGGCTGTTGAGGACCCTTCACCGCGTGGAAGATGATGTTCTCTTGCAACACGCTGTCGCTTCGAAAGGCGGCTTGGCGGGATTCAAAGACGTGAATGCGCCGCAGCTCCAGTTGGCTCAAGAAGTCTTCGCGGAATGGGCGGAAGTAAGGGCCGTTGCAAAAGCTGCGCGGCGTGATGCCTACGAGGTGCCCGCCGGGAACGAGCAGGCGCTGAATGAGGGCGATGAAGCCGGTGTAGAGGTTGCTGGTTTCGACGCCAATGAAACGCAGCGCGTGTCGCTCGGCAGAGTGAGTGCTGATTTTGCGATACGGTGGATTGGCGATGGCCACATCGAATGCGGGCGGATGTGTGCCGAACAAATCACCCGCGAGACGTGCCGACATTTCCTGGATGAAGTCGGCGGAGTGAATGTTGAACCTGAAGCGAATGCCCGCCTCGTCGCAGCGACGCTCGCACTCGTGCATGGCCGCGGTAAGCGCGTCTAGGATTTCACTGTCGAGTTCATAGAGCGTGGCTTCGATGGCACGAACGCCGTCGCGCTTTTCACAGCACCTGGAAACGAATGCGGCAGTGAGTGCGCCAGCACCCGCACCCGCATCCAACAAGCGTACTTTTCGGGGTAGCGGACCGAACATAGAAGCCATGAACTCAGCCACGGGCGCAGCAGTGAGGAACTGTCCGAGTTCCTCCTGCCGAGTTCTGTGGTTTTCAATGGCTGCGATTTTCATGTCGTCATGCTACCAAGCCGAGTTCCGTTCCGCCAGCGGACAAACGGGTCTCGTTCGGTGAATCGAGCGTTAATTTCCCCATGCAACAGAGCCAGACGGAGACCTGCGGGCTGACGACCTCCCCGCTGCCCTTTTTCCTGCCAAAAGGGCGGCTTGGCACGCGATCTTTACCGGAAAGGGAGCACCCGAAGGGGTTGGGGAGCGGCTGGATGCGCACCGCAAGCGCCAGCAGGCCCTGCATCCCGACCTCACCCTCACCGGCCTTTACAACGTCCTGGAAAAACTCAGAAGTCTTGTCGTCCCGCCTTCAGGCGGCTCCGAAGGTCTGCGCACTGTAGTCCCGCCTTTAGGCGGTTCTGGGATCTCCAAGGCACCGCCTAAAGGCGGGACTACAATGCCCAGCCAAGAAACCCTCACGCCCAAAGAACGCGACACCCACGACCAGGGCCTCGTCTCCGTCCTCAAACAGATCCACGACGACCTCGACACCGCCGTGCTGGAAGCCTACGGCTGGACCGACCTCGCCGCCACCCCGCCCGCCGATCTCCTGGCCCAGAGCGGCCCCGCTGCCGAGGCCCTGGAGCAGCAGCTCCTCACCCGCCTCGTCACCCTCAACCACGAGCGCGCCGCCGAAGAGCAGCGCGGCCACATCCGCTACCTGCGCCCGGATTACCAAGCCCCGGATCAAGTTTCAGGTTCCAAGTCTCAAGTTTCGAGTGAAAGCCCACTGCCGCTGGAGGACGCCGAACTTGCAACTCCCAACTTGAAACTTGAAACTCAAGTGTGGCCCGCCGACCTGCCCGCCCAAGTCACCACCCTCCGCCGCCTCCTCCCCACCCACGGCCCCGATGCCGAGACCCTCAGCGCCTGCTTTGGCCGCAAGTCCCAAAAGCGCAGCGACCAAATCACCGCCATCCTAGCCACCCTCCGCGCCCTCGGCCACTTGGCGTAACTGCTCCCGCCAGAGGGTGATGGCAGTCGCATGGTTTCAATTTCTCCAT
>CAXNGR010000246.1:0-6357 GCA_964201265.1 Verrucomicrobiaceae bacterium | reverse complement strand
TAGTCTATTCTGTGGGCCGCTGGCTCAAAAAGGCCGGCAACGACGAGGATGCCGCGAGCAAGCTCAAGGTGCCCTTCATCTGCCAGTTCATGCCGCTGCGCTGGTCGTATGAGGGGGTCATCATTGCCCAATCCAAACTCAATCCGCTCACCCGGAACCAGGATTTCCTTGATGAGCGTATTCAGTCGCTCCTGCCGCCAGTGGGTTCGGACATGACGGATTTGCAGCGTCACGAGTTAGAGCTGACGAAGCAGTCACTGGCGGTTGTTTCTGGCCTGTATGCCGAAAATCCGCGCGAAATCTCCAAACGACTCGGCTCTATCCGCGAGGCGGTGCTCAGCGGACGCATCGAGCCACCGCTGCTGGAGGGCATGCTTTCCCAAGAGGACGGCGTCAGTGCCGAGGAGGTCTATGTGAACCGCAAGGTGCTCGATCTCGTGACGAAGGCGGAGATGGAGCGTGAGGACTACCGGCGTAAAACCAGCCCGAATGTGTTCTTTGGCACGCGTAAAACATACCTGGACACGAAGTACAACACCCTTTGGATCAATAGCGTCGTGATTCTGTTCAGCATCGGAGTTCTCATCGCCGCCGTGCAGATCAGCCTGCGCCGCCAGCTCACGAAGGTGTGAGGATCGCCTGCCGCTCGGGTCAGGCTTTGTCCCGTTTGGAAAGCCACTGGGCGAATGTGCCGCAGGGCACCGGAGCTGTGTCTGCAGCGCCATGGAGCAGGAGTTCGCCGCTTTCAAATCCACCACCGAAGATGGTGAACTCCTGACGCATCAGATTGAGCAAAGCCGTGGGCGGGACACTGCCCTGGCGGCAAAACAGTAAGACCCCGATGGATTTTTCCGAGAGCAGGCCGCTAACCGTGCCCAGCAATGGCCCTAAATCGCGCTCTAGCTCAAAACTGCCGCGCTTGGCGTCCTTTGGGACGAACGGGTCGATCACGATCATGTCGTGACGGACCGTTTGCGTGCGCTCACGCTGCGCAAACTTCACCGGATCATCCAAGACCCAGCGGATGTCGCGGTTAGCCAAGGTGTTGATCGCGGCGTTTTCGCGTACCCGATGGATAGCTTCTGCCGACACATCCACATGCGTGACCGCCGCACCAGCCTGTGCCGCCGCCAAAGTCACACCGCCTGCGCCCCCAAACAAATGCAGCACACGAGCCGGTAGCCGGTTTTTTTCCGCGAAGGCGGCGCATAGTGCGCTTACGTGTTGCCAGTGGGCACAAAGTTCGGGCGCTAGGCCGCGCACACCACCGCCACGCGGGATTTGAAAGCGCACGGAGCCGATTTTCAGTCGCAGAGGTGATGGTGGCTCACGTTTCAGGTCCACCGCCTTGCGCCATTCGGAGCCTGGCAGTTTGCGCCGCCACCAAGCGGCAGGGCAGGGGCGTGAGGTCACGAAGTTGCCCAGTCTTTCCAGCACACGACCACCGCCGCTGTCCAGCAGCGCGTAATCCTCGACGTTCAGTTCATTTTCAGGCATTTGGTGTTCCCAAGTATCTTTGATAAATATCCTCAAGCCGGTCCAGCATGAAATTCAGGCTGTGTTTTCTCTCCACCATCTCGCGTCCTGCCTGAGACATGCGCACAGTGGCCTCTTTTTGAGTCACTGCCTCCAGGATTCTCGCCGCGAGCGCATCCGCGTCTCCGGTCGGGGCAATGCGGCCTGTAATTCCATCTTGGATGATCTCCGGGATGCCGCCGCAATCGCTCCCCACCACAGAGGTGCCGCATGCCAGGGCCTGTAGGCCGATTTGAGGCACGCCTTCGTGTTTCACAGAAGGAATGCACAGCACATCGAGCGCACGAAGGATCTGCGGCACATCCTCACGGTGCCCCGCAAACTTCACCTGATCCGCCACGCCCCGCTGTCGTGCCGTGTTAGCAAAAGCCTCCACAGGTGCGCCACCGCCGACAACGACGAACTGAAAATCATGCCCTGCTTCGTGGAGTTTTCTCACCGCATCAAAGAACACCCCGTGGCCTTTCCAAGAGCGTAAAACGGAAACCATGCCAATGACTGGTGGAGCGCCCGTTTCTTGCCGGATCGGCAGCTCCGCTTTGGCTCCGGTAGGATGAAAACGTGACACATCAATGCCTGTGGGTAGCGTGGTGATGCGGTCATCGGTCAGATGGAAGATCTGCTGAAAGTGGTCTGTGATTTTCTGGCTCGTGGTCAGCACATGATCCGCAAATGTTGTGAATGCATGTCGGCTGACTCGTGGATTGGGATAGCTCACGTCGATGTGGCGGCTGCGGATCAGCAGTGGCGTCCGCGCCAGACGTGCAGCAATGCCCAGTAACCAGCCATCCCGCGAGCTGTGCGTATTCACGATCTGAATCCGCTCACGTCGTAGCCACAGCGCCAGCCGCACCGCGTCCAGCGGCAGAAGCCGACGGTCAAACAGGCACTCGCGTGTTTTCATGCCAGCGTCCTTGGCACGTTGCAAAACTTGGCTCTGAGGGTGCGCCACCAGCCACACCGGCCAACCACGTTTCTGAAAACCAGACAGCTCGGCCATTACCCGATGCTCCTGCCCGCCCCAGCCACGGGAGGCTTCGGAATGCAAAATGCGCCACGGGGTATTCATGCAGACGGCTGCACAGGCTGAAACAAAGCCGGGATGCGCGGGTAAAGTTTTGAGGAGGGAAGTGCCACGAACAATTCCACCCCCTCGGGTTTGAGCACTTCCTCGTTGAAGGCATGAATGACCTCATCCATCGGCAGTGGATTGAGCGCTGGGTCAATGGTGTTGTGGATGGCAGGGTTCGGTGCTTGCCGCATATGCACACCGTGGGCGGAGTATTTTTCGGCTAGCGCCTGAGCTGTCGCTGGTAGTGTGGGTGGCTTGGGCATGCCCGCCTCAGCATATTTTGGATGATGATAGAAGCAGTCTGTGTTGCTGAGGTCCACTCCGCACAAGACGATGCGCTTGTAGCCAGCCATGAGTCCAAAACACATGGTCATGAAAATCGTGGCTCGCTTCATGGGCACCCCCCAAAGCACTTCGCTGCGCCGAAAATAGCCCAGACGACGATACCAACGCAAAAAGAAGCGCAGTGTGCCTGACGTGCGACCCCGCACGCCAAGGGTGGCGAGTGTGTAGAGACGACTGGCCTTACCCAGAGGGAATTCAGTGTTCCAGCTTGGGAAACGGTCATCCAGTTTCATCACGTCCTTCAGCATGATGCAGGTATGGTGGTAGTCTTCTAGGCGCATCCTTAACAGTGCCATGAGGCATTCAGCATCTGCGGCCTCACGCGAGACCTCGCAAAAATGCCAGGTGGGCACATGCTCATGATACAGCCAGAAATTGATGCCCAGCGAATCTGAGGCACGGATCGACCGCCATGCCTCCGGTGGCAGGTCGTGGACAGAGGAACCGCTGCCCATGACATAAAGCGTGTCGCTTTTTTTGAAGTCCGCCACGCGCAGATGGAGCGGGTCGTGTGCGCCTTGTAACTTCGGCGCAATGCGTTTCTTCACGGCATCCCGGAAGGCGCGATAGCGGCTGCCAATTCTTTTAACGGCCAGCAGCATGACGAATGACAGTGATGACACGTCCGATGTCCGCGTCGGTGGCGAACGAACACGAGGGCAATGACAGGCAGTTCGCAAACAAATCCTCTGACACCGGGCACGGCAGCTTGAACGCATCCTGGTGCGCTGGGGAAAGATGGGCGGGCTGCCAAAGCGGACGGGCCTCAATCTGTGCGTCTTTGAGCTTCTGTCGCAACTCGCGCGCCGTCATGCCGAATAGGACGCGGTCGATGTAAACCGTGGTGAGCCAGTAATTGCTTTGTACTCCTTCCGCCTCGTGCTGAAACCTGATGCCCGGCACGTCCGCCAGCGCGGCACGATACAGAGCCTGAATCGCACGCCGCCGTGCCACATAACCCGCTAACAATTCCATCTGCGCGCAGCCGAAGGCCGCCTGGATGTTCGTCAGGCGGTAGTTGTAGCCGATCTCATGGTGGATGTACTCCTGAGGGTCATCCTTGGCCTGGGTGGTAAGGTAACGGGCCTTCTTTGCCCACGCCTCGTTCGAGGTGACAAGCATGCCACCGCCCCCCGTGGTGATGATCTTGTTGCCATTGAAGCTGTAGCAGCCCATGTGGCCAAGTCCACCGACTGGTCGGTCATGGTAGGTCGAACCGAGGCTTTCCGTGGCGTCCTCAATGACCGTGAGGCCGAATTCCTCTCCCAACAGCATCAGCGCATTCATGTCCACCGGATGTCCGAGGATGTGGACTGGCACGATGGCGGCTACGCGCCTGCCGCTGACTTTGTTGAACACTCCTCCCTCACGCCGTTCACAGCCGAGGGTTAAAAATTCGCGCACTTGCCGGACATCCATCTGCCAGTGCTGCGCTTCGGCATCCACCAGCACGGGAACGGCATTTGCATAGCGAATCGCGTTCACCGGAGCGATGAAGGTCATGGAGGAAACCAGCACCTCGTCTCCAGGTTTCACTCCGGCGACCAGAAATGCCACGTGCAAAGCTGCCGTGCCACAAGTGGTCGCCACGCCATGCGGCACCGCCGCTGCTTTAGCCAGATCATTCTCAAAACGCGTCACATAAGCGCCGACGGAGGACACCCAGCCGGTGTCCAAGCAGTCTTTGATGTACTTCCATTCGTTGCCGCTGAGGTGAGGAGCACTGAGAGGAATGAATGCAGACTCAGACGACATAACCTTTGGCTGTGTAGTGTTCCAGATTCTCCATCAGCCAAGCGATGGTCTTCTCCAGGCCTGATTCGAGCGAGACCTGTGGCTCCCAGTTCACCAGCTTTTTGGCCTTCTTGTTGCACGCCAGAAGGCGTTCCACTTCGCTCTTGGCGGGCCGCAGGCGCTCGTCCTCACAGACGATGTTGATCTCCTTGTTCATCATTTTGGCAATGAGTAGAGCCAAATCGCCGATGCTGATTTCACGCCCAGAGCCGAAGTTGATGGTCTCGCCAACGGCCTCAGGTGCAAGGGCGCTAGCACAGAAGCCTTCGACAGTGTTCTGAACAAAATTAAGGTCGCGAGTTGGCGAAACGGCCCCTAGATGCACATTGTGTCCCCGAGCCAACTGCGTGATGATGGTGGGAATGACCGCGCGCATGCTCTGGCGGGGACCGAAGGTGTTGAATGGTCTCACCGTGACGACTTCAAGCTCAAACGAGGCTGCGAATGCCTCTGCCATCTTGTCAGCACCAATTTTGGACGCAGAATACGGCGATTGTCCCTGCAAAGGATGCTCCTCGGTGATTGGTACGAATAGTGCCGTGCCATAGACCTCGCTGGTCGAGGTGTGCAGCACACGCTGTGTGCCGTTTTCGCGTGCGGCCTGCAGCACATTGAGCGTGCCTTCAATGTTCGTGCGCACATAGCTGTGCGGTGCCTGATAAGAGTACGGAATGGCGATCAGTGCACCGAGGTGGAAAACGATTTCCGTGTCCTTCACTGCACGGCGCACACTGTCGCGGTCCGCGATGTCTCCCGAGTAGATTTCCATGTCGCCAGCGAGTTCGGACTCGTCCAGCCAGCCTTTTTTTCCCAGCGCGTTGTAATGCACCAGCGCACGCACGTTAGCCCCCTCACGCACCAAGTGTTCTGCCAGATGGCTGCCGATGAAGCCACCGGCTCCGGTGACGAGTACTTTTTTGCCGTCGAATGATCCCATGGGTTGGTTGGTTGGAGTGTTGGATGAATGGATGGCTGAGGCGTGTGGGGCAGGCGGAAGTAATTTAATGATCGCCTCCTCGTGCTTGTTTGAGCTGCTCACGCTGTCCCACATCGATCCAGTCGTCCACGATTTCAAAGGCGCCGACCTTGTGGTCGTGCTGGAGAGCCTCCTCGACAAGATTGGTGATGGGGAAAGACTTTCGAGGCACGCGGGCGATGATCTCCGGCGAGAGGACATACATGCCGGCATTGATGAGCTGTGTGAGCGTCGGCTTCTCGACGAGGCTGGTAACACGGCCCTCGTTCGCCTCCAGGCAGCCGAAGGGCACCTCGTGCGAGTAGCTGCGCACGCCTATGGTGGCTGTGTAGCCGCCTTCCTGATGAAAGTCGAACATGCTGCCGAGATCGACCTGCGTGACGAGGTCGCCATTGCAGACGAAAACGGGGTCTTGGGGCTGTTCCGGTAACAACGCGAGCGATCCGCCGGTGTGGAGCGGCTCGTCTGGGTGTTCGCGCAGATACTCGATTGTGCAGCCGAATGCCTTTCCATCGCCAAAGTGCCCCTCAATGATCTCGGCAAGGTAATTGGTGCTGATGAAGATGCGGCGGATGCCGTAGCCGACGAGGTGATAGACAAGTCGCTCGATGATGGGCCGCCCGGCGACCTTCAG
>CAXNGR010000245.1:0-6392 GCA_964201265.1 Verrucomicrobiaceae bacterium | reverse complement strand
GTGGGTCATCCAGTGCATGAGGCGCCGGATTTGGACGTGCGGGAGGTTCATGTGGCGTCCTACCGCATCATTTATCGCGTGTTGCTCGATGAGGTGGAAATCGTCACGCTGGTGCATTTTGCCCAGCGCTTGAACACGAAACGGCTGCGTTAATCCGCCCCAATCCCCAACGCCTTCCGAATCTCGAGCGCGTCCTTGAGCGCTTGATCAATCGTGTCGCCGAGGACGGTGAAGTGGCCCATCTTGCGGCGGGGGCGGGCTTCGCGTTTGCCGTAGAGGTGGAGTTTGGCGCGCGGATGATTCAACACGGGCGACCAGTCGGGATGAGTGAGCGGGGCGGGCCAGATGTCGCCGAGGAGGTTGATCATGACGGCGGGCGTGTGCTGGGAGGCATCGCCCAGCGGGAGACCGCAGACGGCGCGCTGCTGCTGCTGGAACTGGTTCGTGCGGCAGGCGTCGAGGGTGTAGTGGCCGCTGTTGTGGGGACGCGGGGCGATTTCGTTGACGATCACTTTGCCGTCGGCAGTGACGAACATTTCGACGGCCATGGTGCCGATGTAGTCGAGGCCTTCAGCGACGGCTTTCCACAGCTCCACGGCCTGCGCGATGATCTGCGGCTCCACGCGAGCGGGAGCGATGGTGACATCAAGGATGTGATGTGTGTGCTGGTTCTCGACGCAGCCGTGCGTGGCCATGCTGCCATCGACACCGCGTGCGCCGACGACGGAGACTTCGCAAACGAAGCTGACCCATTGCTCGACGACGGCGCGATGACCATCGAAGCCTTTCCAGGCCTCGGCGAGGTTCGTTTCAGCCGTGACTTTGCACTGGCCTTTGCCGTCGTAGCCGAAGGCAGCGGTTTTGATGACGCAGGGGCGGCCGAGTTCGGCCACGGCGGCTTCGAGGCTGCTCAAATCATCGACAACGCGAAACGGGGCGCAGGCGATGCCTTGATCGCGCAGGAAGTTTTTCTCACGCTCGCGGTGCTGCGTGGTGAAGATGGCCTTCGAGCCGGGGCGCAGCGGTTTGATGGCCTCGACGGCCTGCAAACACGATGCAGGGATGTTTTCGAACTCGGCAGTGACGACATCGACCTGCTGCAAGAAGCGGTTCAGCGCCGCAGTGTCGTCGTAGGCGGCATTGATCTCGAGATCGGCGAACTGGCCGGCGGGGCAGCCCTGCGGTTCATCGGTGAAGATGGCGATGCGATGGCCGGCGCGGCGTGCTTCGAGGGCGAGCATGCGCCCAAGCTGACCGCCGCCGAGGACTCCGATCGTCGAAGGAGGAGGGAACATCATGCTTTCGGTTCAGCTTCGAGTTCCTTCTGGCTTTCGAGCACCTTTTGCGTCTGCCGTTCGCGGAAGGTCTTCAATTTGGCGGCGAGATCGGGGTTTTCGTTCGCGAGCATGGAGACGGCGAAGAGTCCGGCGTTCAACGCGCCCGCATTGCCGATGGCGAAGGTGGCGACGGGGATGCCGCCGGGCATTTGCACGATGGAGTAGAGGCTGTCCATGCCGCTGAGGGCCCGGCTTTGCACCGGAACGCCGAGAACGGGGAGGGTCGTCATGCTGGCGGTCATGCCGGGCAGATGCGCGGCACCGCCGGCCCCGGCGATGATGCATTTCAATCCACGCTTTGAGGCGGTGGTGGCGTAATCGTAGAGAAGCTGCGGTGTGCGGTGTGCGCTGACGACTTTCTTTTCAAAGGGCACGCCAAAGTCTTTCAGCACCTGGGCGGCGTTTTGCATGGTGGGCCAGTCGGAACTGGAGCCCATGATGATGCCCACAAGGGGCTGGATGGCGGCTTCTTTGCTCATCGGGAAGGCGGGCAGGATGGCGGGCGGCGGGGCAGCGTCAAATCTTCGATTTGGCGCGAGCAAAAAGCCGTGCCATGTGGGTGTCGCATGACTTTTCTCGACAAGCTGAATCAACGCATCGCCCAAACCGGCTCGAACCTCTGCGTGGGGCTCGATGTGCGGGCTGAAAACGCGGAAGAATCGACGAAACGGTGGATACTCGATGTGATCGCGCAGACCGCGCCGTTTGCGGCAGCGTTCAAGCCCAACTCGGCCTACTTCGAGGCGCTGGGCTGGCGCGGCGTGAAGATGCTGGAGGAGGTTTTGCAGGAGATTCCGAAGGAAATCCCGGTGGTGCTGGATGTGAAGCGCGGGGACATCGGCGAGACGCAGGGTTATTACGCGAAGGCTTGTTTCGACGTGATGAACGTGGATGCGGTGACGCTGAACGCCTACATGGGCCGCGACACACTGGAGCCGTTCCTGAAATACACGGACAAAGGCCTGTACCTGCTCGGCGTGACCTCAAATCCGGGCGCGAAGGACATTGAGCTGCAAAAGACCGGCGACCGCCAGGTCTATGAACTCGTGGCCGAAATGACGAAAGGGCATCCGCAGGCGGGTCTGGTGGTCGGTTTGACGAATGCGGCCCCCGATGTGCTGGATCACATTCCCGACGTGCCGCTGCTGATTCCGGGCCTCGGGGCGCAGGGCGGTGATCTGGCGGCGCTGAAGGGCAGCGGGCGCAAGGCACCGCTGCTGGTGAATGTGTCGCGGGGAGTGTTGTATCAGAAGGACGAGATGAGCTTTGCTCAAAGAGCGGAGCACTGGATGCGACAGATTCAGCAGGCGCTGGGCTGATTTCACATTCTCAAGAATGACAAAATCGAAACGCGGAAGCTGCTTGATCGGAGCGTATTCGAGAGGATGGATGGCGAAGGTCATCCCCCCAACCCTCTGACCGCATTCATGGTTTTCGATCTTAGCGAGCACCTCAAAACCCCTTTTCAGCGCCGGATTTACCGTCTGCTTGGACCTGCCGTCGAAAATGCGCTGGGTCTGCGTGGATTCGATGTGGTCTATCAGGAATCCGCCCGGCTTTTCCGTGCGCATCCGCAGCACCCGAAGGTGTTTGCGTGGTTTGATGCGGTCGCGCATGCGCTCAAGCTGCAAGAGGATGTGGATCTTCCGGCGGAGTTTGAGTTTCCGAAACAGGGGCCGCTGATCATCGTGGCGAATCACCCGTTTGGCATCATTGATCCCATCATGCTCGCGCGCTGGGCGGCGCAGTTCCGGCCTGATTTGAAGGTGATGACGAACTCGCTGATGCTGGCGATGAAGGAACTGGCGGATCATGTGATCCCAGTGGACCCCTTCGGCGGTGACGGGGCGGCGAAACGCAACATGGCTCCGATGAAGGAGGCGCTCCGCCTGCTGCGCAGCGGCGGAACGCTGGTGATTTTTCCCGCAGGTGAGGTCGCCTCGTACAAGCCGGGGCGCGGCGTTGATGAGCCGACTTGGAGCACTCACGTCGGCTCGTTGGTACGGCGCACACAGGCGACGGTGCTGCCAGTTTACTTCCCCGGCTCAAACAGCGCCCTGTTTCATGCTGCCGGGCTGATCCATCCGCGCCTACGCACCAGCCTGCTGCTGCGTGAGTTTTGCAACCGAGCGAACACGCCAGTGCCGATGTGTGTGGGGAATCCCATCCCGTATTCACGGCTGAAGAAGTTCGAGGATGACGAATCGCTCACACGTTATCTGCGCATCCACACTTTTGTGCTGCATCAGCGGGGCAAGGAAGAAGCGGTCAAGCTGACCGTCGAGGGTGAAGGCGTCGCCAGCACTCCACCGTCTGAAATCCAGCACGAGCGCATGGTGGCGGAAATCGACGGCATCCGTGCGCGTGGCGGACGCTTGGTGGGGCAGGGCGGCCTTTCCGTCTATCAGGCCCATTCTCATGAAATCCCCACGCTGCTGCCTGAGATCGGGCGTTTGCGCGAGATCACCTTCCGCGAAGTAGGGGAAGGTACGGGCAATGACATCGACCTAGACAAATATGACCGCTACTACGAGCACCTGATCCTGTGGGATGAGGAGAAAGAGCAGGTCGCTGGTGCCTACCGGCTCGGACGTGCGGATGTGATCCTGCGTGAGTATGGTCCGAAGGGGCTATACACGAACACCTTGTTCCATTTTGAAAAGCCGTTCCTCGCGAACCTGGAGGCGGCGGTGGAAATGGGGCGCAGTTTCATCATCAAATCTTACCAGCGCAGTCTGGCATCCCTGCCGCTGTTGTGGAAGGGCATCGCGCACTGGATCGCACGCAATCCGCAGTACAAGAAGCTGTTTGGCCCGGTGAGCATCAGCAAGGACTACAGCAGCCTGTCGCGGAAAATGATCGTGGCGTTTTTGCAGGATAACCGCATGCACCCGCACCTCGCCAGCTTTGTGAAGCCGCGCAATCCTTTCCGCTACATGCGCACGCGCCGCATGATGCGCGAGTTCATCAGCGCTGACCTGGAAAACGTGGACGATTGCTCCGCGCTCATCTCCAGCCTGGAGACAGACGGCAAGGGCATCCCCACGCTGCTGAAGCATTACCTGAAGCTGAACGCCACGCTGCTGAGCTTCAACGTGGACAAGGATTTCTCCTCCGTGGTCGATGGACTGATCATGGTGGACTTCACGGAGACAGATGCCCGCCTGCTGGCGAAGTACATGGGCGAGGAGAACTGCCGCGAGTACCTGGCCAAGCACAAAAAAGAGGCGGCCTGAAACCAGGCCGCCTCGTGATTGATCTGCCTTCCCAAGCGCTTACTTGGCCACGCCGTTGGTGCTGAACTCGGGCTCGATGAGGCCGTAGTCGCCGTCTTTGCGGCGGAAGAGGATGGCGAGGCGGTGCGTCTGCTGGTTGTGGAAGAGCACGAAGGGCTTGTCGCTGATTTCCAGGTCCATGATGGCCTCGTCAGCAAACAGCGGACGCAGTTTGTAGGACTCCTTGTGGACGTAGGCAGGCTCGATGTGCTCTTCCTCGGTGTGCAGGACTTCCTGGTGGAAAACGTGCTCCTCAAGATGACGGATGGAGCCGTCTTTTCGCGGGCGGTGGCTCTTGAGCAGGCGCGTCTTGTACTTGCGCATGCGGCGGGCGATCTTGGAGGTGCTCTCGTCGATGGAGGCGTAGATGTCCTCGGTGACGGACTTCACTTCGATGACAATGTGGTCGGCGCAGAAAAGTACGATTTCGGCGATGTGCCGGTGGTGGTTCTGCACGTCGAGGATCACCTTGGCCTCAATGATGCGCGGGTAGTCCAGATGCAGGCTCTCGATTTTCTTGTGCGCGTATTCGCGGATCGCGTCGGTCACGTCCATGTGACGTGCGGTGACGATGATGGGAAGGTTGACGTTGTGTTTTTGCATGGTGGTTGTGCCTTTTTTGGGGTTGGTTTGGGAATCACATGGTGAAGCCCTCGCCCAAATACAGGCGGCGGGCCTCATCATCGTTGACGAGGAAATCTTTGCTGCCGTGGCGGCGCACCTGACCCTCAAAGATCAGGTAGGCGCGGTCCACGATGTTGAGGGTCTCACGCACGTTGTGGTCGGTGATGAGGATGGCCAATCCGGCACGGCGCAGCATGCGGATGATGTCCTGGATCTCGCTCACGGCGATGGGATCGACGCCGCTGAAGGGTTCATCGAGCATGAGCAGCTTCGGCGAGGTGACGAGCGAGCGGGCGATGGTGAGACGGCGTTTTTCACCACCGCTGAGGGTGATGGCGAGGTTTTCAGCAACGTGATCGATGCCGAACTTTTCCATCAGGGACTGCGTCTGCTCCTCGCGCTCCTTTTTGGAGTAAGGCTGGGTCTCCATGACGGCCATGATGTTCTCCCTCACGGTCAAACGGCGGAAGATCGACTCCTCCTGGGGCAGGTAGCCCATGCCCAGCCGCGCGCGCATGAACATCGGCTGCTGGGTGACTTCCTTGCCATCAAACATGACCTTGCCGCCATTGGGCTGCACCAAGCCAACGATCATGTAGAAAGTGGTCGTCTTGCCAGCGCCGTTCGGGCCGAGGAGGCCGACGATTTCACCGGTTTTTACTTCGATATCGACGCCATTCACGACGGCACGGCCATCGTAAACTTTTTTGAGGCCTTCAGTGTGCAGGAGGGTGGCACCATCAGTCACCTCCACCTGATCCTGCTTCCTGGCGGGTGCGGAGGATGCGGGCACGGAGTCATCCCAGCAGAACGAGTTGTCCCGACCGGTTGATTTAGTCGTTTTCTTTTTGCGAGCGGCCATGATTACTGCGGTGCTGGGGCCATGCCGCTGCGGCTCTTCGGTGTGGCGTCCTCTCCTTGGAGGATGATGGTTTGATGACCGCCGGTGGTGGTGAGCAGACCTTTCTGGTCAATGACCATGACGCAGCCCGGTTCGGTGGCCTTGTGGAGCTTGTTTCCGGCCTGCACCTGGGGCCAGTCCAGCAGGGTGCTGTTGCCGGTTTTACCGTCATAAATGAGGTGCTTGCAGTGGCCGACTTGCAGTTCTCCTTCAGCGGACATTTTTTCGATGAGAACCATCGGCCCACGGGCGTCA
>CAXNGR010000244.1:0-6395 GCA_964201265.1 Verrucomicrobiaceae bacterium | reverse complement strand
GGCCAGCGCTGGATCAGTCAAAGCGAGCCCGAACTCGGTCTCGGCATCGTCACTGCCCTGGAAGGCAGCTACATTGACCTGCGTTTCCCCGCCGCCGGTGAAAAACGCCGCTACGCCCGCAACGGTGCTCCCTTGCGCCGTGCCAGCTTTCACGCGGGAGACACCCTCACGCATCGTGACGGCTCAAAGCACGCCATCGATTTCGTCACCTCGCAAGACGGAGTTTTGACCTACCACTGCGGGCTCCGCAGCATCCCCGAATCCGAACTCGCTGACACCCTCAGCCTTGGCGGCCCGCAGGAGCGCCTCCTCGCTGCGAACATCGACGATTTGCCGACGTTCGCCCTGCGTGCGGAAGCCGTCGAATGGCGCTGCCGCATGCAGGCCTCGCCCGTGCGTGGTTTCATCGGCGGCCGCGTCGATCCCATCCCACATCAGATGTCCCTCGCGGCGGATGTCACGGGCCGCCTCCTGCCACGCGTTCTGCTGGCGGATGAAGTTGGTCTCGGCAAGACCATCGAAGCCGGTCTCATCCTCCATCGTCTCCACCTCACCGGCCGCGCTTCACGCATCCTCGTTCTCGTGCCTGATGCCCTCCCGCATCAGTGGTTCGTCGAACTCCTGCGCCGCTTCAATTTGATGTTCAGTCTCTTTGATGAAGAGCGCTGTGCCGCCATCGAAGCCGGAGATCCCGTGGGCAATCCCTTCCTCGACAGCCAACTCGTCCTCTGCCCGCTTTCGTTGCTCAGCGGCTCGTCCAAACGTGCCGCACAAGCCGCTGACGCTGGTTGGGATCTGCTCATCGTCGATGAGGCCCATCACCTCGAATGGACCGTCGAAACGCCCGGCGTTGCCTATCAAGTCGTCGAAGCCATCGCCCGCCTTGTGCCCGGCGTCCTGCTTCTCACCGCCACCCCGCAGCAACTCGGTGCCGAAGGTCACTTCGCGCGCCTCCGCCTTCTCGATCCCGACCGCTACGGCGATCTGAATGCCTTCCTCGCCGAGTCAGATCGCTACGAGCAAGTCGCTCGTGTGGTCGATCTCATCCTGCAAGGCGGCAGCATGAGCAAAAAAGAGCGTGAACTCTTCGTCAGCCACTCCCCACGCGTCCAACAACACGCTGCGGAACTCAACGCAGGTGATGAATCCGCCCGCCAGCGCCTGGTGGCTGACCTCCTTGACGAATTCGGCACAGGTCGCGTCATGTTTCGGAACACCCGTGCCGTCATCCAGGGATTCCCGCCGCGCCAATGCCATGCCCAGTTGCTTGGCATCGAGCCAAATTTAACGGTCGAAGACACGCTGATCCGCTGGCTTGCCGCCACGCTGCGCGAACTAGGCGAGGCCAAAGTCCTCCTCATCTGCCGCACGCGCAAACTCGCCGAAGACATCCACGAGCGTCTTCTGCGCGAGATCAACGTGCATGCCGTTCTTTTCCACGAAGGCCTCACTTTGATGCAGCGTGATCGCCACGCTGCCGCGTTTGCCGATCCGGAAGGCGCACGCATTCTGATCTGCTCCGAAATCGGCAGTGAAGGCCGAAATTTCCAGTTCGCGCAGCACCTCGTGCTGTATGACCTGCCACGCGATCCCGAACTGCTCGAACAACGCATCGGACGTCTCGATCGCATCGGCCAGAAAGGCACGATCCACATCCATGTGCCCTTCATCGCAGGTTCGGAAGGGGAAATCCTTGCCCGCTGGTATCACGAAGGCCTCGACGCCTTCGAGCACAGCCTGCAAGGCGCCACACAGCTCCTGCACAGCTTCGCCGCCGAGATTGAAGCCCTCTGCGCCAGTTTTGACGCCGCCAAACTCGACGATCTCATCAAGCGCACCTCCAAACTGCGTCTGGAGGTGCGGAAGAAGCTCGAACGCGGCCACAACCGCCTGCTTGAGCTCAATTCTTGCAAGCCGCGCCTTGCCGCACGCTTGATTGAGCGCATTCGCGATGTCGATGCCGTCCTCGATTTCGAGCGCTTCTTCATCCGCTTGCTCGATCATTTCGGCATGCACGTTGAGGAGATGACGAACCGCACTTGGTTCATCCGTCCCGACAACCTCATCACCGACGCCTTGCCAGCATTGCCCGATGAAGGACTGACCTTCACCTTTGACCGCGAACGCGCCCTCTCCCGTGAGCATGAGGCCTTCCTCACCTGGGATCACCCGCTCGTCTGTGGTGCTCTTGATGTGTTGCTCGGCTCCCACGCAGGGAATGCTGGTTTCGCCTTCTGGAAAGCCTCGGGTGGCGAAGGTTTAGTGCTGCAAGCCTGCTTCATCGCCGAATGCATTGCCCCGCCCGTCTTGCACGCGTCACGCTTCCTGCCTGCCACGCCCATTCGCATCGCCATCGACCATCAAGGCCGCGATCTCACCGCTGATCCCGCTTTCACCCGCGCCAAGCTCACCCCTGGCGATCCCACCCGCACCGTCGAAAACGAAACCGTCCGCCACAAGCTCCTACCCACCATGCTCGGCAAAGCGCAGCAGCTCGCCGAGGCGCAATTAAAGACGCTCCAGCAGCGGGCACTCACCACGATGCGCAAACACCTCGACGACGAAATCGCACGTCTCAAAGACCTGCAAACGCGCAATCCACAGGTCCGACCAGAGGAAATCACTGCGTTCTGTGATCAACGCGAGGCGTTGGCTTCAGCCATTCAATCAACCGCCCTGCGTCTGGACGCCGTGCGTTTGGTGCTGCGGCTGAAATAATCTCAGGGGGCATTCTTGATGCCCCGGCTTACCGCATTGTCCCACAACGGATCGTGTGAGAAACCGATGACTCAGTGCTCTCGCATGAAGCGGATGGTGCGCAGAAAATTCCGCGAATCAGGCTGCCTAGGCCACTTAGCAAACTACAAAGTCTGAATGAACCGATCCGCCTCGGCGATGGACCTATTCATCTGCGCCAGCAGGCGCTGAATGTCTCCCTGGATGGTATCTGCCTTGCCACGCAGCGAGCCGACGGCGGCGGCGTTGAGGTTGTGCTTCAAGTAAAGCACTTGGTCACGAAATTGACGCAGCACGGGTTCCATGGTGGATTCAGCCGCATGGAGAGAGCTGGAAAGCTGCTCAAAGCGGCTGCGTGTGTCTGCCAGCTTGCGGCGGCTGTCGGCGGCTAGTGATGCGCTTTCGTACTGGCGGATTTCACGCTCCCACTCGCGGAACAGATCCCGTGCCACCGTGTCCACTTCACGGATCTCATTCCGCACCGCTGTTGCTTGGGCTTCGCAGTCCTCGTACTCGCCTTGGAAGCGGTTGTAAGCGCTTTCGAGATTGCCACCGCGGTAACCGGTCAGCTTTTGAAGCTGTGTCAGAGCGTCTTGAAACTCCTCGCCCGCCTCCTTCTGCTCGTCACGCGCGGCTTTGACCGCGCTCTTGAGCAGATCACGCTTTTCGTAGCCCAGTTTTTCCCAGGCGGCGTAATAGACCGTGTTGCAGGCAGCCAGAGTGAGGACCAGCGAGGCGAGAAGAAGACGAGGACTCATGGGAATTCAGCCGACAAACTTGAGCGTGCCGATTTGACCTGCCGCCATCGCGGCGTGCTGGGCGTCCGTGCAGGCGGAATTGGTCGGTGCGTCGGCGGGAGCATCGCTGAGGTTTAGGAGGCCGTTTTGCGTCATCCAGCGCTCCACTTCCTCACCGCTGATGTCGGCCAGCATGGTGCCGTTCACTTCCACGCAGGGGGACAGCGGTTGGCCGCTCTTTTGTTCCATCTCCCAGCGGAAGGCGGGGTTCTTGATGATGTCCTTCTCCTCGTAGGGGAGGTCGTATTTGCGGAAGATGGCGCGGACGCCTTCGCTCCAGCCACAGTAGGTTTTCAGGTAAGCGGTGATTTTGGGTGTTTGCATAATGCGCGTTGGGGTTACGCCACGAGCCTAGCGGACGACGCGGGGATTGCAACCCTCCCGCCAATCACTTCCACCCCAGCTTTTCCTTCAAGAACTGGTACGTCCCCACGCCGTGGATCGTGTGCGGGCCGTCGAAGTGCTCGATGGTGGTGCGGTCGCCAATGAGGAGCTTGTTGTAAAGGCGGCGGACTTTGGCGAACTCGTAATTCACCCATTCGTCGATGCCGACGCCATCGTTGTGGCCGCGCTCGACCATGAAGGGTCGAGGCGCGATCAGTGCGGCCATTTCGGCGTAGTTGAAGGTGCGGCCCATGTTCCACTCCCAGATCTCGTATTCGTGTGTGGCGACGTAGCTCATCGGCATGTCGGTGCTCACGCATTTGCGTACCCATTCGTTGAAGTCGCCGCTGCAGATGCTCAGGCAGTAGTCCGGGAGCGCCGCAGGCGTGCGCATGGCGCTTTTGCCGCCGTAGCTGAGGCCGTAGAAGGCGATCTTGTCCGGCTGCGTGAAGGGTAGTGACTTCAGCCACTCGAGAATGCGCTGATGCTGGCCGTTGATGACGCTGTAGAGCGTGAGGCCGAGCGGATTGAGCTTCCGCTGGAGCGTGCGGAAAGCGTGCATGCCGCGATACGGATTGTGCGGCGCGAAGGTGACGAATCCCTGCTCCGCGAGCCGCAGCGTGAAGGCCTTGTAGGCTCCAAAGGCGCGGTTCGTCTCGTCCGTGGTGATGGTGTCCTCGGGAACACCCTCCAAACCATGCTGGCAGACGACGACGGGACGGCGATCTGTAGCGGCAAACGTCAGTTTGCCGTCTTCGGCACGCTCACGCGTGCTGCTACGAAGCATATCCTTCGGCAAACACAACCAGCCCCAGGCGAAGACATCGTCCCACACATCGAGCGTGACCTCATAGATCGCCACCTTGTCCGTTTCGCGCACGAAACGGCTCTTCGCGTTCATAGGCAGACTCGGATCGGGAAGCCGCCCGATGACTTCGTTCCAGAAGCGCTCGCGCTCCTTCACCGTGTAGGCTTCAAACTCAGGCAGCGACTTGAGCGGCAACTTATCCCAGAACTGCGCTTTGCGCTCCATCTCGGTGGTGACGAGCAGCCGTTGCGTGAAGGCTTCAAGCTCGCGCACGAGCCTCTTCTGGCGCGTGGCGTCCGGTTTGATCGTGATGGTGGCTCCGGTGATCTTCAGCGACTTCAGCGCGGCATCAGCGGAGGCCTGGGGCAGCAGATGGCGGATGATCTGGTCGTTGTTCGTCTCCTGCGTGGCCGCGAGAATGCGGCTGGTGGGCGCGAGCTGCTTCGCGCGGGCGATCTCGGTGTTGAAGTCGGCCAAGTCGGGCGCGGTGAGCTTTCCAGGAGCGGCGATGGCCCGCGCACCTTTTGCCGCCTCCATCGAGACGACACGGTTCGGATAAAGCAAATGCTGCAACACCAGCGGACGCGGCGCGATGAGGCTGGAGATCTCCGCATCGCCGAAATCACGCAGCAGGCCGAAGACGTTGCGCTCAATCGGCTCCTGCCACACGCCCTCACGCGGTGCGAAGTAGCCCATCGAGTACACGCTGTCGATGCGCTCGTCGATGGCGGCTGCGTGCAGGGCTTGCATTCCGCCTTCACCGATTCCGGCGATGAGGTGCGGCACCTGCTCCGGCTGCGCCTTGAACCAATCGACGATGGAAAGCGCTTTCTGCACCTCGTAGCCGATGATGTGGCGGCCCAGCTCGTAGCTTTGACGATACACCCACTCGCGATGCGGCACGTTCGTCTTCACGCCGAATTTGTCGTTCGTGCTGAATTCGGAATCGCGACTCACCAGCGCCGGAATGACGACTTCGCAGCCCGTGGTGAGCAGCCATTCGTCCACCAGCTTCTCCGGCGTGCCGTCGGCATCCGGCAGGTAGATCACCCGGGCATGCGGCTTGTGCTTCGGCTGCACATAAATGCCTTCTCCATGCACCCCATCAAACACCGGCCAGCGCACGCGGAAGACGCGGCACTGCTCCGTTTCAAGCAATAGGGCAGGGGAGGCGGTATCACCGATGAATTCGAGCGCCGTCACCGGCACGCGCTCGTCCACGATGCCGATGGCCGCCTTCAGCTTCTCCCGCGTCGGCTTGCGGCCCGCCTTCGACTGCTCAATGAGTCGCAACGCGAATTTGTCGATTCCTGCGACCATCGTGGCCGAGAAATCGGGATTCGACGCCAGCGGCTTCGTGCCGGGTAGTTGCGCGTGCAGCGATGCGGCGGCGAGGAAGGCGAGAAGTGTTTTCATCAGCGTTTTTGTTCAAAGAGCCATTTCCAGAACTCGGGGTTATCATACGTCGCGGTCCATGAGTCGTGACCGACGCCGGGGTAGATCGTGAGTTTGACGGGGGCACCGATCTTCTTCAGTGCATCGTGGATCTTGTGGCTGTTTTCGACCGGGACGGTGCCGTCTTTGTCGCCGTGGAAAATCCAGGCGGGCAGATGTTTGATGCGTTCCGCTGTGACCCAGCGCACACCCGCACCGCCGCAGATCGGCGCGAT